>CAIYOZ010000147.1 GCA_903927945.1 uncultured Bacteroidales bacterium
GATCTCATCGGCGGTTGGGCCGGCTGGAATATTGGCAAAGCAAAGGTTCATATTGGACTGCCCGGAGGGCCAGGTGCCTGTCAATGTCGGTGGAGTCAGGTCTTTGCCGGAATAAGTAACCGTCGGTGATGGAGTTACGGCATTATTGCAGGCATCTTTTATCAAATAGGTGTAAGTCACACTCCAATTACAGTCGTTGCCTGCCGGTGTTCCTGATTTGGTCACGGTGATGGCGCCACCGCAATTATCCGTGTAAAGTGCTTTGATCGCATCGGTTGTAGGGCCGGCTGGAATATTGGCAAAGCAAAGGTTCATATTGGACTGCCCGGAGGGCCAGGTGCCTGTCAATGTCGGTGCAGTTTGGTCCTTACCGGAATATGTAATTGTTGGGGAAGGAGTCACAATGTTGTTGCAAGCGTCCATAACCTGGTAAGTATAAGTAACACTCCAACCACAATCAGGGACTACAGTTTTGCCACCCAGTGTACTTGATTTAACAACCGTTATTGCACTACCGCAATTATCGGTATAGAGCGCTTTGATCTCATCGGCGGTTGGGCCAGCTGGAATATTGGCATAGCAAAGGTTCATATTGGACTGCCCGGCAGGCCAGGTGCCTGTCAAAGTCGGTGCAGTCAGGTCTTTGCCGGAATAAGTAACCGTCGGGGATGGAGTTACGGCATTACTGCATGCATCTTTTATTAAATAGGTGTAAGTCACGCTCCAATTACAGTCGTTGCCTGTCGGTGTTCCTGACTTGGTTACGGTGATGGCACCGCCGCAATTATCCGTATAGAGCGCTTTGATCGCATCGGTTGTAGGGCCGGTTGGAATATTAACATAGCAGAGGTTCATGTTGGTTTGGCCAACCGGAAATGTTCCTGTCAGTAAAGGAGGTGTATTGTCAATAACATTAACCGTTTTATAACATGTCGAACTGCATCCTGCAGAATTTGTTATCGTTAAAGTCAATGTGAAGGGTGCATTGCAATTTGCTCCCGCGGTGATCGATTCTGTTTGGGAGGTACACCTGCTTGAAAAATCACCGTTTCCGGTAATAGTCCAGTAATAGCTGCTCATATTGTCGGGCGCAGAATAAACATTTGTTGAAGATGGACAAACGGGACCATCCGGACCGGTAATGGAACATATTGGTAAATCATTCACGGTTACCAGTATCGGTGTTGTTGCAATCGATTCACAGGCAACACCATTCAGGGTGGAGATGGTAATTCTCCTGAATTTTGTCGTGATGTTCAACCCTGAGGGGGCGTCATAGGTGAGTGCTGTGGCACCTGATATTGTGGTCCAGGTTGAAAATGGGCTAACCGAATTCTCCCATCTGTAAGAAATTGTTCCGTTGCCAGTGCCGGGAGTGGTGCTTGTAAATGCCACAGGATCGCCTCCGCGGCAAATTGCCTGATCGCTGGCTATAACCCCGGCGGTCGCTATACTTTGCACAGTTACGGTAATTAACCCGGTGGGGGCAGATTCACAGGCAACACCATTGAGCGTGGATATGGTGGTCCTTCTGAATTTCGTTGTCGCAGTAAGGCCGGAGGGAGCATCATAGGTGGCTGCCACGGCACCAGAAATCGCAGTCCAGCTTGTAAATGGGCTCAATGAACTCTCCCACCGGTATGTGATTGTTCCGATCCCCGTACCTGGTGTCGTGCTGGTAAAAACAACTGGGTCGCCACCGTTGCATACAGTTTGATCAGCAGCTATCTCCCCTGCAGTGGGTAAGTTTTGAACCGTTACCATGATGGATGGAGCGGGTAATGATTCACAAGCAACACCATTTAATGTGGATAGGGTGATCCGTCTGTATTTTGTTGTTTGTAAAAGACCGGAAGGAACATCATAGGTAGCTCCACTTGTACCTGAAATTATGGTCCAGGCTGAGAATGGGCTGACGGAACTCTCCCAACGGTATGTGATTGTTCCACTGCCTGTACCTGCTGTTGTACTGGTGAATCCCGCCGGATCGCCTCCGAGGCAAATCGTTTGATCACTTGCAATGACTCCGGCAGCCGGGGTGCTTTGTATGGTCACCGTGATTGCCGTACCAGCACTGACACATCCTGTTGCACTGTTTTTCACGGTCAGTGTCCCGTTATAAACTGCTCCGGGGGCAGAGACAGGTAAAGTGAGTGCAATCGGGCTGGAAGGTAGGGTTGCGTTTGTTATATCCACAAACCCGGCTGAATTGGCTGTCGCATCGTAGTCGATGCTGTATTTATCCGGGTTCCCGGTGGTACTTGAGTAAGGCAAACTTGCAGAAGATGCACCATTGCAAACGGTCGGGTTTACACCTACGACGATTGCTGGTAACCGGTTCGGTGTAAAAGTACTTGCTTTTTCAGTAAGGCTGTATCCACATCCATTTTGTGTTTTAACCCTGACTGTAAAATTAGTTACACTGTTGGGTACTGTTAAAATAATCTTTCTCAGGTATTGACCGGTACCGGTTTGCTGTGATCCAACATTATAAACCACTGGGCTATCCCAGCTCCATTCATAATTTTGTGCTCCACTAACCACATATGCTTCACAAAGAATGTCGGTGCTCCCGGGGACAGAACTGGCAGGGAAACAGAGTCCGTTTGGGGTGGAAATAGAAGATGGAGCATCCGGGGGAGAATTGGTGGTTTGAAATAATGCGGAGGTCGTTTCTACATTGGTTCCGCAGGCGTTTGAAGTTACAATGGTCACGTAGATGGGTTCGGTTCCGATTTTAAGCCGTACGAACCTTGTTCCCTGACCGGAAATGATTGACCATGTTCCGGGAACAGGAATCTGCCAGGTATATGAAATGGCTCCTTGTATTTCAGGAACGCTAAAGTCAGCCTCTGTGCCGATGCACGCCGGATTAGGCCCGGTAATAGGAACTGTTCCTGCCGGATAGCCAATAGAATAAACAATTAATTTTTGAGAATTGATCATCACCCCGGTAGGACAACTGGCTGTGGTAATTTTGGTAAGTTCGACAGTCGTATTATCAAAGATTGAAATCGTCTTGGTATTCGACGTATTCGGGCTGTTTACAATTTGAGACTGTTCAGCTCCTCCGTTGATTTTATAATAATAGGTCCATGGAAATACATTGCCCTGATAATTAACCGTAAATTGGGCGGTTCTGGAATTGTGATTTACATCGCCACACACATCCGATGTAGCGGTAATTGATCCTGTTGGTATTACGACCGAATTGCCATCAAATGCATCAGAAGCGACATAACAGTTCGAATTATTGAAATTCTGTGCATTGGCCGCCGAAACTATTCTGTAAATTTTATTGCCAAGGTCGCCTACGTTTAAATATATATACGCATTGCTGAAGCTGGTGATAACACTTCCGATATTCACCCAGTTGGTCGTGCCCTGCACCGCTTCCTGCCATTGGAATACATAGTTTGAGGGAATAGTTCCTGAAAGAAGAGACCCTTGAAGTTTAATTTGGTTGGTAGAGCAGTAATCATTGGCAATGAATGAATAGCCAATGGTAAATGGGATGTAAGGCCGGAATGTGATATCGTCAATGGCCAGGTCATTTCCACATCCGCCTGGTCCGTTATTTCTCAAAATGATAAAAATCGTACTCTGATCCTGAGGGACATTAAATATCAACGAAGTGGAATTCCAGGTCAATGTCGATGATTCTGCAACATTCCCCGTATTGGTTTGTGCAAGCAGTTTGGCTCCGTTACAGGCAGTAGCACCAACTGTAACAAGTGAATTATCTTCATCATCACCCGGGTCTTTATCCCAAATCTCATAACGAATGTTAATGTCAATCCCGTCTCCTGAACAGGCAGAGGGTTTTAATACGTTGGCATAATAGGACTTATACTCAAATTGCGCTCCGTAGCATAAGCCGGTAATCTGCCTTTTATAAAACAACCCCTTCTGCAATGCTGCATTGACGATCAACATCATTCCATTCACATCTCCGGATGTATGGTCCGGCCCGTCATGCCATGCTATATCAGAGCCATCTGCACCATTCGTGCTATGAACATACCGGGGCATGGTTGAAAGCGCATAACCGCCGTCATCCATCATACTATGCCAGGAAGAACAAACAACCGACTCTCTCAGGCGGTATCTTTCCCAATGCCCGAGTTTCCATGTTCCGCACACATTATACCATCTTACGTAGGTGCCCGAACAGGTGCTTGGATTGGGAGTGCTCTTCCATTTCCAGGTGCCGGTAGATTGGTACAGACACCAGGTATTTGAAGGATCATTGATATATCCTGTTTGATAAGGCACGCCGGTGGTAAGTTCAGTTACCTGAACAAAAACCCATTCGGTAACCCCTTGCTCCCTGGCAGGAAGTGTAAGAGCATAAGATATTTCCTGTGTTGGGGTGCCCAGTGTCATCCATCCATTTCCGGAACAGGTGGCCGGCCATAACCAATAGGTATTCCCGATCGTTCCCCTTCCGGTAATATCACCACGGTATTTATTGACGTCCTGGCCAGTGGGAACGGTTCCGAAATCCTCTGTAAAAAGAGGAGGTCCGTACGTTTGGCCTTGAATCTGCTCTGTGTTGATCATGCAATAAATGATCAGACTCAGGATAAAAAGAACCTGCAAAACTTTATCCGTTCCCTGGTTCAAAAAAAATGTTCTGTTCAGCACAGACAGGTAAGAATTCCTGTTTCTGTAAATCAGTACATCTGTTTTCATGATGCTTTTGTTTAAATTCACAAATTTGATTTTGCCTGTAGATATATTGTTTAACAAATTTTATCGGTTTTAGTGCAATTGAAACAAATTTCAATAAGGCGATAACTAAAATCATACCCTTGACCGGAAATACACATGTAACTGATATTCTGGCATTTAAAATAACCTGAAAAAGAATCAATTTCTAAGTTGAAGAATCGTATTCCAGAAACTGGAAGATCATGATGAGATTTTAACCCTCTTTTCATCATTCACAGTTTAATGTAACAATGTGCACATGCCTGGATGGCAACAGGGTATCGCTCATCTGATTTGAATAGCCCTCATTGGATTGAACAGTATAAAGGGTTCCTGTACCGATTTCCGCCATCTGATCCATCCGGATAACAGTTGCAGAAACAGAGGAAGATGCAATCTGCTTTTCCGGCTCGGCACCTGCTGCTTTGAAAACTGCCATCAGTAAAAATGTGACGAACATTACATTTGCATAAAAAAAACGGTAATTCATCTGAAGAGGAGAATTGAAGTATCCGGGAGATGTTTGACAACCACTTGTTTTAGTTAATGACCTCCGGCGGATCGTTAATGGAGTTTTAGTGGCGTGACGTTTGCACGCCATCAAATTACCATTAACCATTGTTTTTGTGATCTTTACCATTTATTATCCCTGTTTTAATTACGGGTTTCCGGAAATTTTTTTAATGGATACCCCCTATTGCATCAACATGTAGAACAGTTTAATTTTACAGTATCCTTTTTGCATTACATTAACTACAGAGGCATTGTATGTGAAAGGTGTGTCATTCTTACTTCAGTATGAGCGGCTGGTTCATACTGAAGTAGGTGTTTAACTCAGAGCATCAGGCTGATTCTGATGTTATATTTATTTTTCGTTCCATGTCGGGGCGTCAAAAGTAGTATATTTATTTTGATTTGTCAAGAAATATTGACTTGACTTGTTATTTATTTAACATTTTTGTTTTTGTAATGTCGATTCACTTCTGTAATTTCTAAATTCCTTCCTAACAAAACCACACCGTCCGAGAATTTTTCCCATTTAATGATTTCACTATTAACATGTTCCGATTTATTCTTTAAATATTCTGGACAGCGCAATTTCATAACGAAATATTTTTTCGCAATTGGGGTTGTTGATTAC
>CAIYOZ010000148.1 GCA_903927945.1 uncultured Bacteroidales bacterium
AAGAGGTAAGAGGTAAGAGGCAGGGAAAGAGGAATGAGAAGTGAGGAATGAGAAATAAGTCGGTAGTCGGAAGTAAGAAGTCGGTAGTAAAGAAAAAAAATAAAATTCAAGGACGATGTTAGACAATTTTAAAATAGTATTTCATCAAGGGAAACAATTTATCCCGAATGTAAGGACTGCTGTAGTGCCAGGCATCTTCAGAGGCAGGCCGATTATCAGCACTGAGAAGGTTGACGAAGCTGAACTGATTGGTATCTGTCCTGCTGATGCTATTTCCGGTAGTCCGGTGAAAATCGATCTGGGGAAATGTACGTTCTGTGGAGAATGTACACTGCATTTTCCAGAGAAGATCAGTTTTACGAAAGACTATAAAATGGCGAGCAATGTGCCGGATCGACTGGTCATTGTTGAAGGTGAGGATAAAGCCATAGAAGTGAACCCGGATATGGTCAGGAAGGAAATCCATAGTGTACTGGGAAGGTCGCTTAAACTGCGTCAGATTTCAGCCGGTGGGGATAACAGCTGTGAAATGGAGTTGAATGCTGCCAACAATGTGCAGTTTGACATGAGCCGCTTTGGGATAGATTTCGTGGCTTCACCCCGTCATGCCGATGGGATTGTGATCACAGGACCTATCACTCGGAATATGGCTCAGGCGGTTCAGATTTGTTATGATGCTACCCCCGACCCCAAAATAATTGTACTGGTGGGGACAGAAGCCATCAGTGGAGGCCTTTTTGCGGACAGTCCTGCTATCGACAGGAGTTTTCTGGACAGATATACTATTGATCTTTATATCCCCGGAAATCCGGCTCATCCACTCGCTATTGTGAACGGATTATTAGACTTGACCCGCAAACTGAAATAAAGACCTTGACGGTGTCAAAATGTCGATTTTCATGAAAAAAGGTAAAAATGTTTTATATTTCAATTCAAAAGCGTATTTTTGTGTAGATTTTTTTGATAAATGACTAACCGATACGAAGATCTTATACACGCATTTGAAAAAAGACTGCGAAAATTAATTTCGGAGTATGTGTTGTTAAAAGCTCAACATGCACTGATTAAAGCCGAATTAGAAAGGAAACAAACCGATTTAATGGTAGCCCATCAGGAAATTCTGGGGCTTCGAAAGAATTACGACCATTTACTCATTGCCAAAAATCTGGGTTCTTCAGAAGCTGAGAAAGCTGAATCCAGGCAACAAATCACGAAAATGGTGCGGGAAATTGACAAATGTTTGGCTCTTTTGGATGAATAGAGCTTATGAAAGACGATAAATTTACTATAAATGTTCAGATTGGTGGCTTTAGAATGCCATTAAATATTCTTCGTAGTGACGAAGAGTTGTATCGTAAGGCAGAAAAATTGGTGGTGAAGTATTTGCAGCAATACCAGAAGCTCTATAATCAGCGACCAACCGAAGAAATCCTTATCATGGTGGCATTCCAAATCGCGGTGATTGTTTCTAAACAAGAATTCAGCGAAGATACAGTTCCTTTAGCAGAAAAAATTCAATCCCTGGACAATGAATTAAAAGCATTGTTCACTGAGGATTAAATACATTTAAATCGTTTTCAATAAACATTAATGACCGCATTACATTGTTAAGGTAAAATCTTTAGGATTCTAAAGTTTCTACTCTTATGATGCAATGCTTTTTTTATGCATATTAGTATTAACCCTTAAATTATTAACCACTTACATAGATTAAACTTACAAAATGGAAAACATTATAATAGGAATAATCGCATTTGTTGTCGGGGTGGGAGGAACATTCGCTCTTCTACGCTTTATGAACAAACGCGCAGTGCTGGAGGCTGAGGCTGAAGCTGAACTTCTTAAAAAGAATAAACTGATAGAAGTCAAAGAAAAGTTTATTGCATTAAAGGCAGAACATGAACAACAGGTTCAGGAACGGAATGCCAAGATTCAAAGTGTAGAGGTAAGGCTTCAACAAAAGGAATTGCAGCTGAATCAAAAACAGGGTGATGTACAACGCAAGATCAATGAAGTTGATGGATTAAAAGAATCGCTTGAACTGCAACACAGTGCTATTGATGTCAAGAAAAAAGAGCTGGATCATCTGAATCATCAGGCAAACGAACAACTTGAAACAATATCGGGATTATCAGCCGATCAGGCCAAAGAACGTCTGATTGAAGCCCTCAAAGAAGAAGCCAAGACGGAAGCCATGTCGTATGTAAACGATATCATGGAAGAGGCTAAAATGACAGCCAACAAGGAAGCCAAGAAAATTATCGTTCAAAGCATTCAACGGGTTGCCACTGAAACTGCCATTGAAAATTCAGTTACTGTTTTCCATATCGAATCGGATGAAATAAAAGGACGTATTATTGGACGTGAAGGACGTAATATACGGGCACTCGAAGCAGCTACCGGCGTTGAAATCATTGTAGACGATACCCCTGAAGCCATCGTACTTTCAGCCTTTGACCCGGTACGTCGTGAAATAGCCCGTCTTTCCCTTCACCAACTGGTGACTGATGGACGTATCCACCCTGCCCGCATTGAGGAAGTGGTGAACAAGGTAAAGAAACAAGTAGAGGATGAAATTATTGAAATCGGAAAACGTACCACCATCGACCTTGGTATTCACGGTTTACACCCTGAATTAATCCGGCTGGTAGGTAAAATGAAATACCGTTCGTCGTACGGACAAAACCTGTTGCAACATGCCCGTGAAACGGCTAATCTGTGTGCCACCATGGCTGCCGAATTAGGATTGAACCCTAAGAAAGCGAAACGTGCCGGTCTGTTACACGACATTGGTAAGGTGCCGGATGATGAACCAGAATTGCCACACGCCATTCTGGGTATGCGTCTTGCAGAAAAATACAAAGAAAAACCGGATATCTGTAATGCTATCGGTGCCCACCATGATGAAGTGGAAATGGAAACACTGATTGCGCCGATTGTTCAGGTATGTGATGCCATCTCAGGTGCCCGTCCGGGTGCCCGTCGTGAAATCGTAGAAGCATATATTAAAAGATTGAACGATTTGGAAGCTTTAGCGTTATCTTATCCGGGAGTATTGAAGACTTATGCTATTCAGGCAGGTCGAGAACTACGTGTCATTGTAGGGGCTGATAAGATTGATGATAAAGAAACTGAATTGTTGTCATTCGATATCGCCAAAAAGATACAGGATGAAATGACCTATCCGGGTCAGGTGAAGATTACCGTTATCAGGGAAACGAGAGCGGTAAGCTACGCGAAATAAATAAAGGAGTTAATTGGTTAATTTGTTAATTGGTTAAACCCAATTAACAAATTAACATAATTACTAAATCATTTGGGGCTGTTTGGTTTTGACAGCAGGTAGAAAGGGTAAGTAAGCATGTCGAGCATTGAGAAAACGGCTCGTTAATATCGGTTCTTAAAATTATAACTGGCGAAAATAACTACGCTCTTGCTGCTTAATCGAATAGAGTAGATTAGGCTTAATTCCGGTACTAGGTACTGGAACGGGACATTTCCCAAATGCCGTCGCCTCGAGGCTATTTGATCCGGAAATGCAGCTAAATCGAGGATAGTTACGCTTAGCCTTGGAAGCGCGATGAAATAAAAAGGATAAGGTGTAGGCTGGTGGCTTCGGTCTTACTTACGCACGAAAATCTAAGCGAAGATAAACATGTAGAAGGCTTATTATTTCCTTGTTTGGACGAGGGTTCGACTCCCTCCAGCTCCACTAAAACCAAGTAAACCCCTGATAGTATAAAGCTATCAGGGGTTTATTTATTCTTCTTCTTACTGTCCTTTATCTTTTCCAGAGCGATTTATCGTACCATTTCGGGAAAGTGGATTCATTTCCCAGCACGCACCCGATTTCAAAGAATAACTTTGCATCCTCCACGGCACCTGATAAGTCATGAATTTTAGGATTATACTCATCCGAAGGCCGGTGGTAATGCTGCGTGGTGTAGTCTATCATTTTTTGACGGGCAAATTCTTTTCCTTTTTCCCGATGGTCAGAAGTTCCGTTTCCATAAATCACGGGTACACCCATGCGGGCAAACCAAAAGTGATCGGCTCTGAAAAACCCGCCTTTTTCAGGAAACTGGTTCGGTAAAATATACCGGTCCTGTTTAGCGGCAGCTTTAGCCACATAGTTGTCGAGTTCCGATTCACCATAGGATAACAATGTTACATCTTTCATCCGGCCCCAGAAACTCAACACATCGAAATTAATATCCGCCACGGTCTTCTTCAATGGAAAGACCGGATTCTTTACGTAATAGGCAGCTCCCAGCAAACCGGCCTCTTCCCCGGTAAAGGCAATAAACATGATGGAACGCTCCGGTTTAACCTTTAAATTTGAGAATGCTTTTGCAATATCGAGCATGGTGGCAACCCCCGAGGCATTGTCGGCTGCTCCGTTATAAATCGAATCACCGTTGATGGGCTTCCCAATGCCTAAATGATCCCAGTGCGCCGAATAAATAACACATTCATCTTTCCTACCACTGCCTTCTAGCATGGCTCCCACATTCTTTGATTCGCCCATTCTGATCTTATTGCTGAGGCTTAACGATACCGTGGCATTCAATTCTACGGGTTTATATCCTCTTACGCAGGCTTTCTGTTTCTCCGTCGTGTAGTCCATGTGACAGTTGCTAAACAGGGATTGGGCAGTCTCCCTGGTCATCCATCCTTCCACTCCACAGGTATACACTTTTTTGCTACCGGCTTGCAGGAACAGGTTTGAACCACTGTTTGACGACACCACCACACTCCACGGATAGGCAGCGGCTGCCTCTTCATGCACGATAATACATCCTGCAGCACCCTGACGTGCGGCTTCTTCATACTTGTACGTCCAACGGCCATAATAGGTCATCGTCTTGCCTTTAAAAAGGGTAGTATCGCCCGTTGCAAACCCCGGATCGTTTACCAGCACCACGACCACTTTCCCTTTTACATCGAGTCCGGCATAATCGTTCCAATTATATTCGGGTGCCACGATGCCATATCCGGCAAAAACAAGTTTGGCGTTTTTAAGGTCAACCTTCCCGGTGACTGTTTCAGTAAATGCTACAAAATCGACTGAAGGTTTAAAGGATACGTCCCCTTTCTTTGAATGAACGACCATATCGGTAGGGGTGGAGTGAATATTTACCAGCGGAACATGTTGGAAATAACTATTGCCAAATGCAGGTTTGAGATTCATTTTCTCAAAAACGGATTTAATATAGGCTACCGTACTGTCTTCCCCTCGTGTCATAGGTTTTCTGCCCTGATAGGCATCGGACGATAGAATGGTGAGATAACGCCCCAGATCCTGCTGGTTGATGCTTGCTGCAGCCTGTTCAACGTCTTTTTGTTGCTTGCTCCTGCAACTTGTCACTGCCAGTGAAAGTAAGATAAAGAGAACGACTTGTTTCATATTGTTCGATTGCTTTAATTATTAATGGGTTATTCTTTATGTCGCAGATTTTTGTATTGTTGGTTCTTAAACTATTATGCGTGTATTTTTTTGTCAGGCAATTTAGAAAATCAATCTTTTCTTTTGGAGTCTTTTTTCTCCCGAAACTCCCTGATCACCCTCTCCAGGTAACTTTCAATGTCTTCTCCTTCTCTTCGATGGTTCTGGTCAAGTGCTATGCGAAAGCCCTCAATCAATGCCGTGTTTCTTTTAAAGTTATACTCCAGTAACTTCTCATCACCTGTTTCCCAAAACTCACTTTCATCGATCATTTTAAAATCGGTCAGATAGCGGGGAACAATATACCTGAAAATCCCAATCACCATTTTATGAATTTCCGATCCGGCATATTGAGTCTTGGTAGAATTCATATACAGATATTTCCGCTCGGTTTCATCCGTGCTGTTGCCCCAACAACTGAATTGACCCGGTCCACACATTCTTCCGTTACTTGTAAATGAAAATGCTACCGGTTCGCTTCCGGGCGGGTTCATTGATATACCATACAAATTTCCATCGTTCACATCATCAGGAAAATAATTTGTTGGAAATAGCGGTCCAAAGATATGATATTTCCATCCGTGAACTTTGGATATTTCTTCCAACTCTTCAATTAATTGCGGCAACCTATTTTTGTCTGCAATCCGGCCGTTGTAGTGTAAGGTTAGTCCCATTCGATGATGATTTCAGTTATCTGTTCAATGTGCTGATATTTATGAATATTTTATTCAACACCCAATGAAACTTTTCCTTGACAGGGGGTTCACCAAAGAATATGTCATCGATAGTGCCTTCATCGTATTGCAGCATTTCTTGAATAAGTTTCTTACACCTATCGATGTATTCTTCCTCATTGTTGCATTCGTAGGATAACAGTCCAAATTGCAATGTCAGATTATCATTGAATTTTTCAGATTCAAGAATGATTGCATTATAGGTCTTATCTGATAAATCATCGGTATCTATTGCCATATCGTTGAACTTTAAATGAAATAAATGGTAAATATCAATATGCTTGAAACAATAAATATCTTCGGATAGATTAAAGAAATCATAAATTTTTGATTGTTTTCTATGCTAAGTAAATGAATCTAAATAATGTTCTATTTGTAAATTGAAAATAAAGATAAGAATAGAACGCGGATAAACG
>CAIYOZ010000149.1 GCA_903927945.1 uncultured Bacteroidales bacterium
ATTCCGTAACTATTCCGTAACTATACCGTAACTATACCGATTTTAGGTAAAATGATACGAAATCCATAGGAAATCCAAGAATAACCCAAGGATAAACCATACTAAAATTAATATAGGTTATCCTTGGGTTATCCTTGGGTTATCCTTGGGTTATCTATAGGTTATCCTAATATCGGATACGGCACGGTATAGGATCGGCATAGGATGGTAATAAGCAGGATTAAATTGATTAGGTTGTTTTCGGGAAAGGAAACCAGGTTCAAGCAGGAGTTTCGAACAAGCTGATCAATATTTTTAGGAATACAAGCAAGTCAATTAAAAAAAAAGATTACCCACCCCAAACGTTATAGAGCCTTAAATAGCCTTGCTGGCTCTTTTTGTTTACTAATGGGCTGTAATATCAATCCAATGGATGTCGTTCGGAGTTGTTTCGATGGCCAATAAAAAAATCAGCATTCTACTTTACGTAGAATGCTGATTTTTATAATAATACAAGATATAGATTTAAACACTTACATTCATCTGTGATTTTTGACTCTCAGTTTTGACAGTACCTTCAGTGCCGTACTTTTCTAATTTCCACCATTCGAATCCTCCAATGAGTTCCCTGACATTGAATCCGAGCTTGCTCATATTCAGAGCGCCATGGGTAGAGGCATTGCAACCGATGCCGGTACAGTAGCAAACATAGGTCTTCGATTTATCCAGGTGTCTGGTACTTTCTTCATTCATTTCGCGGTGAGGAATGTTTATGGCTCCCGGAATATGTTCATTTTCAAAGGTAGCACGTTTCCTGGTATCTAATGCTACCACTGCTTCCCCTTTCTCCAGGGCATGGAATAAGTCATATGAATCCCATTCATAATCAAGCTTATTCTGATAATATTCGATTTGCTTATTCATAACTTTTTAATTTTTCATATAAAACAGCACTTTCATGCGTATTGTTCAGCTGTGTGTCTATGATTAGATTATGGGCCGATTTGCAAATTACATGCTCGAATATGTTTTACACATTTGGAAATAACGAAAAACATTACGACCTTTGTACTCCAATAATTAAAAACAATAATAATACATACATAATGAAAACGGCAAAAATCAGTACCGAAAAAGGGGATATGCAGGTTGAGTTTTACGAGCAGGATGCTCCAAAGACAGTAGAAAACTTTATTAAACTGGCTACCAGTGGCTTTTATGATGGATTGACTTTCCATCGCGTTATCCCTGATTTCGTCATTCAGGGTGGATGTCCGAACGGCACTGGGGCAGGTGGTCCCGGTTATACCATTCCTTGCGAGTTGGATGGTGGCAATCAGTTTCACGACCGCGGAGTGCTCTCTATGGCACATGCGGGACGTAACACCGGAGGTTCACAGTTTTTTATCTGTCATTCCAGGAAAAATACTTCTCATTTGGATCGCCAACATACCTGCTTTGGTAAGGTCGTTGAAGGGCTGGAAGTTATCGACGCCATTCGTGCAGGTGATAAAATCCTAAAAATAGAAGTATCGGAATAAGCGCTTCGGTTAGCTTTTAAATACAAAGGTCGGAAAGAATTGTTCTTTTCGACCTTTGTATTAATATACTAAGTAAGTGGTACCAAATAATGTCGTATTTATAGTTAGAAAAACAAAAAAGATTAGAACGCGGATTAACGCAGATTTAGCGGATTAATACGGATATTCATTCCAATAAATTGGAATGATTTAGGAGGTCCAAGTCTTTATCATTCATACTTGTATGAATAAAATCCGTATTTTAAAATCCGTTACAAATTTCTTATCTGCGTGAATCAGCTAAATCAGCGTTAATCCGCCTGCTATTCTTTCATCAAATACGACAATATATTGTTTTTAATACTGAAGCATTATCATCATATAAATCATTAAATCACATCAATCACAGTTCAGACAATGTTCCCCGCAGACCCTTCTCTTCCCGGTACCAGTTCAAAAACCTTCTCCGGCTTCAGACCCGGTTCGTCGCGATGGGAAACATATACAATGGCAATCTTTTTCTCAGAAGCAATGACATTGACCATGTCAATAAACAGCCGGCTGTTTTCATCGTCCAGTTCAATGGTTGGTTCATCAAGAATTAATAGTGGAGGATGCTTTACCATAGCCCTGGCCACCATGACCATACGCTGCTGACCTATCGACAGGTTATGAAAAGATTTTTTTTGAAACGTGGGTCCCAACATTTCCATCCAGCTTTTGGCAATATCCTTCTGCAAATCGCTCGGTTTGATATATAGTCCCACCGAATCCATTAATCCCGAAATAATCATGTTTTCCACCGTATCATCACGGGTGAACTGAAGAATCATGGAAGGGGTAAAATAGCCTATCTGACGTTTTATATCCCAAATCGTTTCACCGGAACCTTTCTTCTTTCCGAAGAGGATCATATCCTGACCGTATCCACGGGGATTATCACCAATAATAATCGACAGCAGGGTGCTTTTCCCTGATCCGTTCGGCCCGATCAGTTGCCAGAATTCTCCTTTTTGAATGGTCCAGTTCACCTTGTCTAGAACCGGCTTATCCACGTATCTTACCGAAACATCGTTCAGCCTGACCAGTGGGTTTATATCCGAATGCTCTTCATTGTATCCTTTAGGAAGGCTGAACCTATGATGGTTCATCTCATGAGCCGACTCCAGGTCCCTGAAAGTATCTGCATCCTGTTCGCTCAGTATTTTGTTATTTTCATCCACTGTAAAAACCGTTCCAATACATGGCAACATATCACGCTTACGGAAAAATACCTGAATCAATAACGTGGTGTTGGCCAATTGACCCAATGTCTCTGTGATGGAAAGCTGTGTTTCTTTGTCGATGTTGCTGTATACATCATCCAGCACCATGAATTGAGGTTCTTGACCGATCAGATAGTCCAGCAGGGCTTTTTTCTGTTGCCCGCTCGACATGGATCCTAAACATGAATTTTCTGTGGTATGTATCAAAAAGCGGTCATGTCGGATTTCTTCTTCTACAAACCGATTAATGGTGATGGTAGAGTGCAAAACTCCCTTCATTGAACTTAAATCGAGGTAGCTGATCAGAAACTGATTCGCCATGATTTGTTCCAGAATTTTGTTTTTATTCGATTTGTTCGATAAATAAAGTCCAATGCAGGGTTGTTGTTTCATTTGAGATATACGTATACTAAAATTAATTATAAAACTTTCAGAACACTTAGGAAAGTGGAAAGTTACTCTGCAAAAGTAATAAATGAAAATCAGCATTCAGTATTGATCTGAATGCTGAACAATAAAATATGAATTTACCGGTTGGCCGGAATGAGTTAGTTTAGTTGAATCTCTTTTGAAAGATGATAGAATAAAAATCCTCCCAGGATAATCAGTCCAATGCCTGTATAACATCCGGCAAATCCCCCAAAATATCTTCCTGTCAATATTGTGGCCACATTATGCCCGATACCGTTTAAAACCATGATTCCTGCGTAGACCATTCCAAGGCGGTATGCCCATCTTTGCTCATTTAATATGAAATAAAACAATGCAGCGGGTACACAAAAGAGTATCCAGTTTCCCAAAAGAAACCACCCCAGGCCAAACACTGTATCAATCAACCATAATCTACCCCAGATCTCTTCCAGAACATGAGCTACGTGGTTCATCAACAATAAAAGATATATAATTATGATTTTGTCTTTATACATTCAATCATTCGTATTTTAATAAAATTCAGTTTCAACTCCTTTTGCCCGAATTATTACTTCTGTTTTAATTGTGAATGGTGGTTAAATAATTAATCCTTCCACTGCAAATATACGGATTTTCTATAAATAACGAAAAAATATATGTAGTTATATAAAAACTATTTCTATGAAATAAGGCCCCACAATCGTAGGGCCTTAGTAATCATTTAAATAAAAAATTCCTTTTTTCAAATATTATTATTTTATCATTAAAATTTGAGTGTTATCAATTACCACTTGATGTTTTTATCCATGAAATCTATTAAATCATCCGCCATTATCTTTTGTTCTGCAGCTTTTGGATGTCCGGAAGTATTTTTATAAGGGAAAAAATGAGTGTATATCTTCGTATCGGACAATCCTTTCACCGCTTTTTCAATGTAGCCAGGCCAGGGTGAACCTTTTCTGGTGGCGTCCATACTTCCCAATACACAAATAATGGATGCAGTTGGATAGGTTGACCGGATGGTCTTTACAAAGTTTTGGTAGGATTGAATAATGGTAGTAACATCGGGTGGTGTGGTGCCAAATCGTGCTTTAAATTGCGGATGATTAAAATTGGCAGTCAGCCATGCATCATTCTGAAATAAGTTAATAACCACCACATCAGGGGTGTATTTTGTAAAATCCCATTTACTGGCAGGATCTGCAGGGTTTAAGCGGTTGTACATTTCGGGCATAATAATCGGAAACCAGCTCACCATCATGCCAATCCCACTTCGTGAAATGCAAGAATACTGTGCATTGTAATGCCGGGCGGTCAGGGCTGCATAGGTCCTGTAATTATTAAAATACTCAGGGTTTCCTGAATCCTCATTTCCCGGAAGTACATCTACGCCATGACCTGCGGTGATTGAATTTCCGTAAAATTCAATCTTCCGCTTTGGCAGTGGGGAAGCGTTCAGTATGGTAGAACCATCAGGTAACTCAAAACCATAAAAGTAAGTCGTGGAGGTATTATTGGATAATTTGAAAAGTTGAACCGTATGGCGGGTGTTTTTCAAACCTGTAGCCAACAGAATAGAAGACTGTAGGGTATCGGCTTTTATTTTCTTTGCCCCCTTTTCATTCCCATCCACGATGGCATAGAAATAGGCATCTTCTTTTCCGTTTTTTAAAATGGCTTTTATTTCTGTGCCTTTAAAATTAATGGTTACTGAAGTACCGGGCCAATAGATCTTTGCACATTGATTTTCAATAGTTTCAACCCTACCCATATAGGATAATTTTTTCTGGTTGAATGGAACCAGGATACTACTGTAACAAAGTGTGACAGCGATAAATAATACCAACGATAGTAAATAAGTTTTGCGCATAAATGATTTTATATTTAATTGATTGAATGTATGAAGCTACAAATTTACTGTTTTATAGTGCGATGGTAAAAAATTAAGCAGATAATTGTTGTATTAATGAAGGAAATACTCTGTGAGAGAAACCGACAGGAGTAATTTTCGACTATATTTAAATAAATATGCAATAAATCAACATTTTTAGCATCCATCTGTTTTAAATTCAATGCGGGTAATGTATCTTTGTCAAAAATCTGATCTATGCATCTGAATGTAAAGAACGAAACATCAACCCTCAAAGCAGTAGTGTTGGGTCAACCGGGTTCAATTGGTCCCATTCCATCCCTGGAAAAGACTTTTGATGCTAAATCCTATGAATCTATCCAGCAGGGTGTATATCCCACCGGGGAAGCCATTTGCAACGAAATGAGTGCTTTCGAAAAGATTCTATTGAAGTATAATGTGCAGGTTTTCCGTCCCTGTACCCTGGAGAACTGCAATCAGGTTTTTGCCCGCGATGTGGCATTTGTGATCGATGATAAAATCATCAACTCCAACATTATTCCCGATCGCGAAGATGAAAAGGAAGCTTATGAAGTGATATACGACCAGATTTCTTATAACAAGATTTATAATTTGCCCGAAAAAGCACATGTGGAAGGCGGAGATGTGGTCTTGCTGAATGATACTGTTTTCGTGGGACTCTATTCAGGGGTTGATTATCCTCAACTAAAAACGGCCCGTACCAACTTGTATGCTTTTAATTTTTTGAAAGAGCTGATCCCTGAAAAAACGTTTATCCCCCTGGAGCTTAAAAAACACAACACCGATCCCCGAAAAGGTGTTTTGCATCTGGACTGTACTTTTATGCCCGTTTCCAACGACAAAGCCATACTCTATCGGGATGGCTTTTTGAACGTAAAGGATTATCACATGTTACTGGAACTTTTCGAACCTCAGAATGTTTTCGAAATAACACAGGAAGAAATGTATTTCATGAATGCCAATGTTTTTTCCATTTCCCCCTCGGTAGTTGTTTCCGAAGAACGCTTTACCCGGTTGAACAACCACATGGAAAATCAATGGGGACTTACCGTGGAGCGTGTTCCCTATTACGAAATATCCAAGATGGGTGGATTGTTGCGCTGCTCCACCTTACCGTTAATCAGGGAAAACTCTTAATCCATAATGGTGCTAAAATGCCCTGATTCTGAATATCTTTGTAAAATAACTTTAAGAAATATAGATGAACTCAATTAATCTCATCCCTCAAAAATACCCTTTAGGTGATATTGAGACCAGACAAACTACTCATACTGTCCTGATGATTGAACCCGTGGCTTTTGGGTTCAACGATCAGACAGCCATCAATAATTATTTCCAACAAAAAGGGTTGGGCTCAACTGTTGATATTCAGCTCCATGCACTTGCTGAATTTCAGGGAATGGTCGGGTTATTGAGATCAAAGGGTGTGAATGTATTGGTAGTCAGGGATACTGATGAACCTCGCACCCCCGATTCTATTTTCCCGAACAACTGGATTTCCTTTCATGAAGGTGGGCAGGTAGTGTTGTATCCCATGTTTGCAGAGAATCGCCGTGCTGAACGTCGGAACGATATTCTGGAATATTTGAGTAACCAGGGTGTCGCGATCAATAATGTGGATGATTTCACTTTTTGGGAAGATCAAAACCTGTTCCTGGAAGGTACGGGAAGCATGATTCTCGACCGTATCCACAAAATAGCCTATGCAGCCTTGTCCGAACGAACCGATAAAAGCCTTTTTCTGCAGTTTTGTAAAGTCTTTGGATTTGAACCGGTCTGTTTCTCGGCCTACCAATCGGTTCATGGCAAGCGTCTTCCGGTCTATCATACCAATGTGATGCTATCTATTGCCGCCCAATATGCAGTAATTTGTCCGGAGTCTATCGATGATCCTGTTGAACGAAAGGCTGTTATGGATTCGTTGGAAAAGAGTGGTAAGGAAATTGTCTTAATCTCGGAACAACAAATGAATTCCTTTGC
This sequence comes from uncultured Bacteroidales bacterium, assembly GCA_903927945.1. Taxonomy (GTDB): domain Bacteria; phylum Bacteroidota; class Bacteroidia; order Bacteroidales; family Paludibacteraceae; genus Paludibacter. The sequence continues at coordinate 7,047 of CAIYOZ010000149.1, forward strand.
CTGCAACATGTTACAACTTGAAAATACAGAAGGCAACCAATTAATGATACTTTCACGGACGGCATACGATTCGTTGAATCCCGATCAAATTGAAAGGCTGAAAACTTATAATGAACTTGTAGTCGTTTCTATCCCGACTATTGAACGGGTAGGAGGAGGTAGTGTCCGATGCATGATGGCGGAAGTTTTTTGAGCTGTTTGAGGTGATAAATGTTAGGTAAATTAAAGAGGATGTGAAAATACAGAAATATAAAAACTGGAATATGGAAAACAAGAAACGTACTTCTTTCGAATTGATGGAACTAGAGAATAAATTCGGTGCCCATAATTATCATCCTCTGCCGGTCGTGCTCGATCGGGGTGAAGGGGTCTTTGTCTGGGACGTTGATGGTAAACGGTATTTCGATTTCCTTTCGGCCTATTCAGCCGTGAACCAGGGTCATTGCCATCCTAAAATTATCGGGGCACTCGTGGAGCAGTCTAAGAAACTAACTTTGACTTCCCGTGCTTTCTACAACAGCCAACTGGGTGTTTTCGAAGAATTCGTTTCTCAGTATTTTGGTTATGATAAGGTACTCCCCATGAATACCGGGGCCGAAGCGGTGGAAACTGCCATCAAGTTATGCCGCAAGTGGGGGTACGAAAAGAAAGGCTTGACTGATAACAAGGCTCAACTGATAGTTTGTGAAAATAATTTCCATGGCCGAACTACCACCATTATCTCTTTTTCTTCCGATCATGAGGCCTATAACCATTATGGGCCTTACACGCCGGGTTTTATAGAGATCCCCTATAATGATGTTGCCGCCCTTGAAAAAGTACTGAACGAAAATCTGAACATTGCCGGTTTTCTGGTTGAACCTGTTCAGGGAGAAGCCGGTGCGTTGGTGCCGGATCACGGTTACCTGAAAAAATGCTATGATCTTTGCCACCAGCACAATGTATTGTTCATTGCTGACGAAGTTCAGACAGGCATTGCCCGTACCGGCAAACTCCTGGCCTGCGATTATGAACAGGTGCATCCCGATATCCTGATTCTTGGAAAGGCAATGTCCGGCGGAGTATATCCCGTTTCAGCAGTGTTGGCTGCCAATGAAATCATGGAAGTGTTTCATCCGGGTCAGCATGGTTCTACATTTGGAGGAAATCCGTTAGCAGCAGCCGTTTCCGTTGCTGCCCTGGAAGTGATACGTGACGAAAAACTGGTGGATAATGCCTATAAGCTGGGTGAAATATTCAGAAGTGAAATGCGCAAGCTTTGTGAAAGCTCCACCATTGCTTCGTCAGTCCGTGGGAAAGGACTCTTGAATGCCCTGGTGATCAATAACTCCGGTCATAAAAACCTTGCCTGGGATATTTGCCTGAAGCTCATCGATAAAGGCCTTCTTGCCAAGCCGACCCATACAAACATCATTCGTTTTGCACCGCCCCTGGTGATGACTGAAACTCAACTTCATGAATGCATTGACATTATCAAGCTGACCATTAATGAGTTTGAAAAATCAGAAACATTCTTATCGCTTAGTGGAAGGACAAGAGTTGAATGATGAAGGAAGAAAACGAGTGAACAATCACGGATAAATGTAATATGTTGATGTTAAACTGACTCTCTGCTATGATGATGGCAAACAGGGCCAGTGTGCCATATTTGTAAATGTTCATCATCAGATTAGGGTGTATTTCCTTTAAGAATGTCAGGTAGAGATGCGATCCATCGAGCGGAGGGAGGGGTATCAAATTGAATACAAACAGACTGAAGTTGATCACGCCCCAGATCATGATCATGTTCACCACATCCAGGCCAAACTTGGTGGCACTAAAGAAATCGATAAAATAAAGCCCCCGTGCCAATACAAAGAAAAGTATGGCCAACAGGAAATTCGAGAAGGGTCCGGCCAGGGATATTAGAATCTCGTCCCTGTGTTTATGTTTCAGGTTATCGGGATTGAAAATGACAGGCTTTGCCCATCCGAATCCTGCAATTACGATTAAGAAAAATCCCATCCAATCAATGTGTTTCAACGGATTCAAGGTTAGCCGGCCTTGCATTTTTGCCGTGTTATCCCCCAGTTTGTAAGCCGTATACCCATGCGAAAACTCATGAACCGTCAGCCCGATCACTGCTGCCGGTATTACTTTCAATGACTCTATTAAATCTAATCCCATATTTCCCTGTTAAATATTCATTGTATCTGCTGCAAAAGTATTCATTTTATCCTGATGGTTTTGTTTTTTGATCCATTTATCTTTTTAAAGATCATACTTATCAATGGATTTACTAAACGATCCACTATCTCTCTCAGGTTTTTGTTTCATTCTCTCCCTTTTTAAAATCTATTTTTCAATGCCAATCTGCTCACGTTTGATCCTCTTTTGATTTTCCTTTCAACCTTATTTCAATTTAGGTATAGAGTATGATTTATCTTATATGTATCTTATATATAACTTATATATCTCATATATGTTACTTATCATTATAGTGTTATTATATATGTAAGATATTTAAATAACAATTAAAAGTAAATTGTATGTGAAGAGTGAATAGAGCAAGAATGAGAATTAAATGCAGACAGATTCAACTAAGGTAAAATTAATTTAAATTTCTTTTTGGCGTTTAGTAAATTGATTAAAATAATGTCCGATTGATAAATAGAAAAATAAAATAAGAATAGAACGCGGATTCACACTGATTTAGCGGATTAATACGGATTTAAATTCCAATGAATTGGAATGATGTAGAGATCGAAGTTTTTATCATTCATACATGTATGAATAAAATCCGTATTCAAAAATCCGTTACAAAATTCTTATCTGCGTAAAACAGCTCTGTCCGTGAAATTCCGAATGCTAATCTTTCATCAATGACGACAACATATTGTTTATGCTACTTAGTTGAAAGCGTCTATCCGGGAAGATTTACATACTTCAATGAATAATTTTTAATGTAGGCTGTTTGAATTTGGCTAAACTATTAAAGTTGCAATAACGTTTTGCTGGTGAAACTATATTTGTCATATCCTTCAAATTTTAGTACTTTTGTCATTCTTTTCCAAGAGTGTTATGCTTTGGAAATATAATTTAAACCGTAACCCGAAAGTTCCACGTGATTGAAATTATTCCTGCCATCGATTTGATTGATGGAAAATGTGTCCGCCTTTCGCAGGGGGACTATGCCCAGAAAATTGTATACAATGAAAACCCGGTGGAAGTGGCCAAAATGTTTGCTGATGCGGGTATTCGGCGATTGCACCTGGTCGATCTGGATGGCGCGAAAGCACACCACATTGTGAATCATAGGGTGCTGGAAAAAATTACAGGATCTACAGGGTTAATTGTGGATTTTGGAGGAGGGTTGAAATCGGATGATGATCTGCGTATCGCTTTCGAATGCGGGGCAACCATGGTCACAGGAGGTAGTATCGCCGTGAAAGATCCGTCAGTTTTCTCTTCATGGATTACCAGGTACGGGGCTGATAAAATTATACTGGGTGCCGATGTGAAAGATGAAAAGATTGCCGTAGGAGGTTGGTTGGAAACAACTGAACTCGATCTGTTACCTTTCATTCAGAAATATATGGAGCAGGGCATCAACAAGGTGATTTGTACCGATATTAGCAAAGATGGCATGTTACAGGGTACTTCCACTGATTTGTATAAAAAAATCCTGGCTGCTCAACCAGCATTGTATCTTATTGCAAGCGGCGGCGTTAGCTCTATCAGGGATGTGGAAGAGTTGCACGAAGCACTTATCCCGGCTGTCATTATCGGCAAGGCCATTTATGAAGGAAAAATAAAATTGAAAGAACTTACCCGATTCATTATTCACAATTAATAATTGAAAATCGAAAATTTGATATTATATTTGTCAGTTCGAACTTAAAAAACGAAAGTTACTATGCTTAAAGAAATTTTATCCGTAACCGGTAAACCCGGGCTTTTCAAACTTGTTTCACAAGGGAAAAATATGTTGATCGTGGAGTCCTTAATCGACGGAAAACGAATTCCTGCCTATACGAAAGATAAAGTGGTGTCACTGGGTGATATCGCTATTTTTACTGAAGAAGCAGAAGTGCCGCTGGGTCAGGTTCTCGAAAGTCTCAAGGTGAAAGAAAACGGTGGCAAGTGTTCCATCGATTCAAAAGCAGATAACGACAAACTTCGCACATTCATGACTGAAGTGTTGCCCGATTATGATCGCGACCGTGTTTATCCGAGTGATATCCGCAAGTTGATTAACTGGTATAACATTTTGATTAACGCTCAGATTACAGATTTTGTTGAAGAAACAAAGGAAGAAACAAAGGAAGAGACAGTCGTTGCAGAATAAATAACATTCTGAAAATCATATCCTTATGAATGTAAAATCGATATGTGAACTGATTGAAGAAGTAGCGCCATTATCGTTGCAGGAAAGCTATGATAATGCAGGGTTGCTGGTAGGTGACTCACAAATGGAAATTATTTCGGTGTTGATCAGCATTGATATCACGGAAGAAGTGCTGGAGGAAGCGATCAGAAAGAATTGTAATTTGATTGTTTCACATCACCCACTTATTTTCAGCGGTTTGAAGCGACTTACGGGTCAAAATGAAGTTCAGCGATGCGTTGCAAAAGCCATTAAGAATGACATAGCCATTTATGCCGCCCATACGAACATGGATAATGTGATCCAGGGCGTTTCGGGGAAAATGGCAGAAAAAATCGGTCTGAGAAACATTCAAATTCTACAGCCCAAACAAAATGCATTACTGAAATTAATAACGTATGCACCAACGCTTTATTCGCAAGCGATTCGCGAAGCGATATTTGAGGCAGGAGCAGGGCAGATTGGTAATTACGACTCCTGCAGCTTTAATGCAGACGGTATCGGATCATTCAGGGCTAATGAAAAGGCCCGGCCTTTTGTGGGTAAGATCGATGAATTGCATTTAGAACCTGAGACAAGGATCGAAGTAGTACTGCCGGAATATTTGAAAACACGTGTACTTGAGGCTTTGTTAAAAGTACATCCGTATGAAGAACCTGCCTACGATTTTATTTCGCTTAAAAATGCCTGGAATCAAGTAGGAGCGGGGGTTATAGGAGATCTGGCAATTCAGGAGGACGAAATGGAATTCTTACAACGGATCAAGATAGTCTTCAATAACCCAACCATCAGGCATACCGGGTTGTTAGGGAAAAAGATCAGTCGCGTAGCCTTATGTGGAGGTTCCGGAAGCTCATTTTTACCCGATGCACTATCGGCCTATGCAGATGTGTATATTTCAGGCGATTTTAAATATCATGAATTCTTTGAGGCCCAAAAGCGTATTTTAATCGCCGATATTGGACATTTTGAAAGTGAACAGTTCACAAAAGACATTTTTTTCGACATAATTACAAAAAAAATGCCTACATTTGCAGTCCAAATTTCAGACAGTAAAACCAACCCCATAAACTATTTGTAATCAATATGGCTACAGAATTAAAAGCAGAAAAAGAAATCACCGTAGAGGAAAAGCTAAAAGCACTTTACGAGCTTCAAAAAGCGGTTTCTAAAATAGATGAAATAAAAATATTACGTGGTGAGCTTCCCCTGGAAGTTCAGGATTTAGAAGATGAAATTATCGGACTAAACACGCGTATGGAAAATTTCGAATCGGAAATTGCCGAAATAGTGGCAACCATAGCTAGTAAGAAAATCGAGATTGAAGAATCCCGTATTAAAATTGCCAAATACAAAGAGCAGCAAGATAACGTTCGGAATAACCGTGAATATGACAACCTATCGAAGGAAATCGAATTCCAGACCCTGGAAATAGAACTTTCGGAGAAACGTATCCGTGAATTCACTGCCGGACTTGAAACAAAACAAGCAGACGAAAAAACTACAGCCGAACAACTCTCAGAACGTAAACTTGACCTGGACCTTAAGAAAGGTGAGTTAAACGAGATTGTATCGGAAACAAAACAAGAAGAAGAAAAACTTCGCGAGCATGCCAAGGAAATCGAATCGTTGATTGAACCACGATTGGTGACAGCCTTTAAACGTATCCGTAAGAACGCACGCAATGGATTAGCCGTTGTTTATGTTCAACGTGACGCCTGTGGTGGTTGCTTTAATAAGATTCCGGCACAACGTCAGTTAGACATTCGTCTGCGCAAAAAAATCATCGTATGCGAATATTGCGGCCGTATATTAGTCGATCAGGAACTGGCAGGTGTTGCCCCGGTAACGGAAGATTAATAACCGTATATTTTAAAATAAAAAAAGAGTCTGAATTTATTTCAGACTCTTTTTTTATGCCTCAGAATGTAATTTATCTGTACAAGTATGCATGTTGGCGACTCCATTTAATTCTCAAGGCGTTAATATAAGCGTAACTTTCTGTATTCCACTGTTTTAATAGCCTATTTTAAACACGCTTACCCTCCTCATCTACAATAAACGTCCTTTCTCCATGTCCAACGAGGGAGGAAGAGGCATTTTACCTGAATAATTGAATCATTCAACAAATCACCTGACAGATTTAATTTCACCCGAAAGATTCAACCCGCATAAAATTTTACAGAAAGAATTCTTTTCAAATTGTTGATAAGAAATGAGAGACTGTACAAATCTACTTGTTCACAGTTGTAATATAATTGTGAATTCACAAAAATAATCTTGTATTTTACAAAAGTACGAAAAGATAAATTGCTCAGTAATTACAAATGTATTGATCATATATTTACATATGTACAATACAAATCTATACACGACATATCTTTGTAAATACTAAATAAATCATTAAATATGTAGTTTATATATCTATCAGTCAATAAAATAAACTTAAAATATGATTTATAGGTTGATATTAATCTTTACAAGAATACAATCAGGGGTCAAATAGCTGTAAATCCTGTTTAAACAACATTTATAGCATTAAATATCAATGTATATAACTCCATAAATCTAGTTTCTGACTTTAGCTAATGAAAACCTTTAGAAGTTCTCTGTATTTACTTTAAAAACTGGCTTTAGTGATATATATCCATGAATACAAGTGTGTATTGGGGTTATCACAAATGTAATTATACAAATGTATCTGTTTACAGATGTGTACGATTTGCATATGTGAATCGTTTCACATATCTTTGTGAAGTAAATAGAAATGTACAGTTCACATAAATATCGTGTATTATGGACGAAAAAGACAGAATTGAAAAAATCATGTTGAAGGAAGAAATGAATTCAGCGGTGTTTGCTGCGGAAATCGGCATCCAGGGTTCTACTCTCTCCCACATTCTAAATGGTAGAAATAATCCAAGTCTGGATGTACTGAAAAAAATACTGAATCGCTTTCGAACAGTGAGCTCAGACTGGCTTATTCTGGGGGTTGGATCAATGTATCGCGGAGAAAAGCAATCTCAGACGCCTACTTTGTTCGATTCTTTGGATGAAAGTACCATGAAATCAGATACTTCAGAGTCAAATTATCCCGATAAAAACATGACTGCCTCTGTTACCATCCAGCAAAAAAATATACCTCTTCAGGAAATACCGGTTCAATCACCCTCGGAAACCCCACACGCATCAATATTACCCCTGTTGGAGCAGAATTCAAAATCGGTAAGGAAAATAATTGTTTATTACACTGATAATACTTTTCAGGAATTTCAATAAGGAATGATTTTCGACAATTGTAAATAACCTCGTGAATAAATTTTACTTCTCAATTTTAGCGATGAAATTATCGCTGCTGCTTAATAAATATACAGGTATATAAATACTTCTTCCGGGGATAAAAAAGAGGCTTAGCGGGGTTTAAAACCGACTTCCGGTCAAAGTGAACAGACTTGTCAAAACCGGGATTATTTTGTAATTTTGTACCCAATAGAATTTGAGTTCTCACACCCGTATCAATTTAAACAATGTATTGATACATAAAATGTTACAATAGATGAAGAAATTCATGCTTGACTTGTCGGTCAAGGAAAACAAAATATTAAGTGATCAGTATCATCTACTGATTCTTACCTCAGCTGAGAAGCTACCGGAAATTCTGCCGGGACAATTCGCTGAAGTACGAGTAGATGGTTCGGCCACTACATTTTTAAGGCGCCCAATATCAATTCATTATATCGATTATGACGCGAACGAACTATGGTTGTTGATTCAGGTTAAAGGAGATGGAACCAAAAGGTTAGCACAAATGACGGCAGGTGAAAGTTTAAATTTGCTTTTACCCCTGGGCAATAATTTCAATGAACCGGTCGAAAAGGACGCCAGTGTGCTTTTAGTTGGAGGTGGTTGTGGTGTTGCCCCGTTGCTTTATCTGGGTGCCCACCTGAAAAGGAATGGCTTTAAGGTAAATTTCCTGCTTGGTGCCAGAACCAAAGATGATTTAATAGAGCTTTGTGAATATGAACGTTTCGGGAATGTATTCACCACCACAGAGGATGGCACTTTGGGTGAACGCGGTTTCGTGACCCAGCATTCGCTCTTAAACGGCTCAAATTTCGATTATTTTTATACTTGTGGACCAACGCCCATGATGAAGGCAGTTGCTCGCCATGCGCTTAAAACAAAGGCAATCTGCGAAGTGTCATTAGAAAATACCATGGCCTGTGGAATTGGAGCCTGTCTGTGTTGTGTCACCGATACCACAGAGGGGCATGTGTGTGTGTGTACTGAAGGACCCGTATTTAATATTACAAAGCTGAAATGGCAAATTTAAACATCAATATTGGCAAGTTACAACTGAAAAACCCGGTGATGACAGCCTCCGGTACATTCGGTTATGGATCAGAGTATTCAGACTTCCTGGATCTATCAAGAATAGGCGGTATAATTGTGAAGGGAACTACCATTCGCGCACGTCAGGGCAACCCATATCCACGTATGGCAGAGACGCCATCAGGGATGTTAAACGCTGTGGGACTGCAAAATAAAGGGGTTGACTACTTCATAAACCATATTTATCCAACTGTGAAGGATATCGATACAAATATAATTGTGAATGTGTCCGGATCGACCATTGATGAGTACGTGGAGACTGCTGAAAAGTTAAATTCACTGGAAAACATACCGGGGATCGAGTTAAACATCTCCTGTCCGAATGTAAAAGAAGGCGGAATGGCATTTGGAACCAGCTGTTTGTCTGCCAGTCAGGTAGTTAGAGCAGTGCGAATGGCCTACAAAAAAGACCTGATAGTAAAGCTTTCGCCGAATGTGACCGATATTTCAGAGATTGCGCTGGCAGTTGAGGCCGAAGGAGCCGATTCGGTGTCGCTCATCAATACGTTATTGGGAATGGCAATTGATGTCGAAAAAAGAAGGCCTGTATTATCGACCATCACGGGTGGACTTTCCGGTCCTGCAGTCAAACCGGTTGCTTTAAGAATGGTTTGGCAAGTTGCCCAGGCAGTAAAAATCCCGGTCATTGGTCTGGGGGGAATCATGAATGCTTCCGATGCCATTGAATTTATGTTAGCCGGTGCTTCAGCCATTCAAATCGGAACTGCCAACTTCATTGATCCAACTGTCACCATCAAGGTTATTGATGGAATTAATGCATACTTGGATCGTCATAATTTTCAGTCGGTAACTGATATCATTGGAGCATTAGAGGTTTGAACGAGTTAAATCATCTCAAAGGAGTTTCAATATAAAATGACGATATTCTAAAAATTATGAATGTAGATGAAGTCCTTGAGAAATTAAAATCCCTGGCAACGGAAGATCATTTGTCCAAATTATCTCATTTTGGCATAAATGATCCCACGGCACTGGGTATAAAAGTGCCGTTGTTAAGGATATTGGCCAGAGAAATTGGTAAGAATCACGAGTTAGCTATCGAATTATGGAGCACCGGAGTACACGAAGCCCGATTGCTGGCCTCCATGATTGAAGATCCAAGGAAAATAGTTGAAAAGCAGTTTGATGCGTGGGTATCTGAATTTGATTCGTGGGATATTTGTGATCAAACTTGCAGTATATTGGGTAAAACACCGTTTGCAGTCCAAAAAATAAATGATTTTTCCACCCGACCGGAAGAATTTGTAAAGCGAACAGCTTTTGTGTTAATGTGTGAACAAGCTGTACATCATAAGAATATTGAAGTTGAAGCGTTTTATCCTTTTCTTGAGATAATTGAACGAGAAGCCTGGGATGAACGAAATTTTGTGCGAAAAGCGGTCAACTGGGCATTGCGTCAAATAGGCAAACGAAACGAAGCATTACGCATAAAAGCCATTGACACCTGCGAGCGAATTATGAGTCAAGACACTAAGTCAGCTCATTGGATTGCAAAGGATGCCCTGCGTGAATTAAATACAAAGGAAATTATTCTTAGAATAAATAAAAAAGGGAAAATAAACTAGGGTACTCATGTTATTGGGTACCCTTTATTATTAAATTTTATTTTCTAAACTTTATCTCTGAGTAAAAAGCTGTACATCATTGGCATTTACTAATAAATTCAGAGCTGATAAGTACTTTTTATACTGATTATCAGACAAAAAATATTTCGCATTCCCCATATTAAAGTACAATACTTTATTTATTTTAGCTTCATCATTTGTTTTTAAAGCTGAGTTCATTCTGCGTTTTGTTAAATCAAACACAATCATCATGTAGTCTGTCTGAGTTTCATCCAAATTTAAATAGCGAACTAAATCATCAAAATTCTTTTGATTATTAAATTTATAAATCGCTTTATAATTGGTAGGTTCAGTAGCAAACACACTGGTTGCAAATGCAACCAAAACTAAAACTAACACTTTTTTCATAACCTAAAAATTTTAGATATAAATAAAAAAAACAAAGAAT
>CAIYOZ010000150.1 GCA_903927945.1 uncultured Bacteroidales bacterium
AGTTCCCCTTCAGGGGTTAGGGGTTCTTTATTCCTCCGCAATCATTTTCGCAAACCCTCTCCATTTATCCACCAGCTGCTGCATATCATCCGGTAAATCACTTTCGAAATGCATGAATTCACCCGACCGTGGATGCACAAATCCCAATGTCTTGGCATGTAACGCCTGACGGGGACATATTTCAAAGCAGTTCCTCACAAATTGTTTGTATTTGGCTGCCGTGGTACCTTTCAACACATCATGCCCGCCATAGCGTTCGTCATTGAAAATGGTATGTCCGATATGCTTCATATGCACCCGTATCTGGTGCGTACGACCTGTTTCCAGGCGGCATTCCACCAACGTGACATAGGCAAGTCTTTCGAGTACTTTATAATGGGTAACGGCATGTTTCGCCACCGGGTTTTCTCCGGCAGGAAATACAGTAAACAACATTCGGTCCCGTGGATCACGTGCCAGCTCACCAATAATGGTGCCTTCGTTTTCTTTGACATTTCCCCATACCAGCGCCTGATATCGGCGTTGTGTAGTCTTTTCGAAAAACTGTTTCCCCAGGTTCGATTTAGCCTCTTCGGTCTTGGCAATCAGCAACAAGCCGGAGGTATCTTTGTCGATCCTGTGCACCAGTCCAATACGTGAATCATTCGGGTCAAAGTCCGGATTATCTTTCAGGTGAAAGGCAATGGCATTGAGCAATGTTCCATCGAAGTTACCGAATCCGGGGTGTACCACCAGGTTCGGTTGTTTGTCCACCAGCATGATATCATCATCTTCGTAAACAATCTTTATCGGAATGTCCTGGGGGATTATTTCAAATTCATTGGGTGGGTATGCCAGGACGATCGTAATCACATCCATTGGCTTAGTTTTGTAATTGGACTTGACAGGTTTCCCGTTTACCAGGATATTTCCGGCTTCAGCTGCTTCCTGTATCCTGTTGCGTGATGTATTGGACATGCAATTGACCAGGTATTTGTCAATACGTATCGTGTTCGTACCTTTATCCACTACAAACCTGAAATGCTCGAAAAGCTCTTGCTCCTCTCCCACTTCCACAAATTCATCCAAGTCTATTTCATCCAAAAAATCTTCAGCCACGTTTAGTTGATTATGTGTTGATTAGAAAAACTGTTCATCAGTATCATCTTTCTTTTTGTCCTCATCGAACACTTCTTTCAACCGTGCTTTATCAGTTGTCAGGTAGACATCGATACGACTGCCGGTTGATAATGATGTTCCTGCTGACGGATGTTGTCGGTAAATAATGTATTGATCATCATTTCCCGAGGGAGGAACATCATAGTTTACGGCACCCAAAATCAGTGATGCTGATGAAATTTCTTGCTTTGCTTGCTCCAGTCCCATTCCTTTCAAGGCTGGCGCCATTGCCTGTGATTCTCCTAATCCACTACCCACCACCAATACTACCGAACTTCCTTCAGGTATCCGGGTTCCCGGTAAAATGCTTCTGCCATGGAATTTGACATCACTTACCAAATCTTTATATTCTGAAGGGGCATATTCTACATTTGACACGCTCAGTCCTATAGATTGAAGCATGGCATCTGCCTGACGGTAGGACACATCATTGATTTCTGGTAAGGCTACCTGGCGTACCGAACGGGAATTGATGATGACATATACCGGACGATTACTTTTCACGGATGAATTAGCCGGTGGTATCTGATCAATGATAGTTCCCAGTTTCTTATCCCTAACGTATACCGAATCAATCACCTGGGCATACAATCCTTTTTTCTGCAGAATCACTTGCGCCTCTTCCAGGTACGATCCCCGTAAATCAGGGATAACCTCCGATTCCCCGTGATGGGTATAAAAATCAAGGCCTATCAATGCAGCCCAAGCCAGAACAACAATAATACCCACAGCAATCAGCAAGTTTTTGAGTATATAACCGGCGAATGTCTCTTTCCAGAATGTTTTAAATTTCATATGAAATGGAAATTATGTAACTTGACTCACAGAATATTGAATTGAAGGCACCGCTTTTCGTTGCTTCCTTCAATTAAACCCCAAAAATACAGAATTTATTGCTTCTGAGGGAGATTAAAACAAAAAAAGTAAAAACTTGCTGTGAAGTCTTTACTTTCTTTATACTGTTTTAGCAGAATAGTTACATTTTATGACGACCTTCATCGGCAACGGTAAGTTTTGCTCTGCCTTTGGCACGACGGGCTGCTAATACTCTGCGTCCGTTTGCGGTTGCCATTCTTTCACGAAATCCGTGTTTGTTATTTCTTTTTCTAACAGAAGGTTGGAATGTCCTTTTCATTGCTTAATGTATTTTGCGTTATTATTTTCTCTTCTCGAGTTTGGGACTGCAAAAATAGATGTTTTTTTCGATACTGCAAACTGTTGATAACTTTTTCTTCGCGAAAAACCCAAAGAAATTACACTTTTATAAGAAAGCATTCTTAATTAGGCGCCTTTTCACAGAAAATTGTCCGATTCATCAATCAAATTGTATGTAGATATTAATCTTACCTTTTTTCAACAGTTTATCTAAATAGGCACGTTCTTCCTGAAAAGTCATGTCCATAATTTCTAAACTCAATTTATCTCTGATTTCATGCTTTGTTTTTATTGAGTCAAAATTTTTGACTGTTTTTTTATATTTCATCTCCATATGAGCTATTTATTTTGGTGTTCTTTGTGGTAAATATCCAAACGGGCGCTCAATCAAACAGTTCAACTAGTTGTTTTTGTTCGTTTTGTTGTTTTAATGCCATTGGTAATAGGGTTGTTTTGTGACAGTTTACGCTGTTTTAAATACTCACTGATTGCTTTTTCTTCTTCCAAAGTCAATGCACCTTCCCCACCAATAATATCAACATCCAGGTTTTTATTTTTATTTTTCATATTATCTATTTTAAAAGTATTTATTGATTAGCACCAGTGCTGCATTTGTATCAATTATCATTATTCTCCCTCTAATATGTAGTTTTTCACAACTTGTTTCAGATACAATTGCACCTCTTCCGAGAAATCAGCCAAATCCTCTTCATGTATTATATCATCCATCATTTGATAGGTTATGGTCAGTAAATAGGTGGATCCCTTTATATTATCATAACGCATTGCAATCTGTTTGTCTAAACTTTTTATATGTTTATAGACATCATGATAGGTTACACTGTTGTTGGTGATACCTTTTCGCCAATTGCGTAATATCTCTTCTGCCTGACCAAGTCCATTTTCAAATTCCCGTTGTAACCCTTTGTTGATGACTTCCCGGGCCACTTTTTTGTCTTTTTTTGAAAGTTCCATACTATTTCGTTTTATTAGTTATCAAAAGCAATCCAGCGATTATAGTGAAGACTACAAATATTAGACTTTAATTGAAAGCTCTAAATGACCACCCAAACCAAGTTCAAATATTTTTTGAAGTGTTGAAATACGAACTTCTTTCATGTCATTTTCAATTTTAGAAATGTAGCCTTTGTTAGTTCCGCATTTTTGAGCAAGTTCTTCTTGCGTCATTCCTTTCTCAAGTCTGGCTTGTTGTATCAAAAACCCAAGTTTGAAAGTATCATACCCCTTCTCAAACTTATCTCGTTTGAAAGTTCCTTATTCCCCGTATTGCTCATCCACAAACTGGTCAAGTGATTTTAAATTATTGTTCTGTTTCATACTTTAATCATTTAATAAAGACATATTCGAGTTATATCATGATTTATTGTATAATCTCTCATTATAACAATGTATGATTTTGATCTGTTCAAGTCTTACGGGTCCATAACCTTCTCATATCC
>CAIYOZ010000151.1 GCA_903927945.1 uncultured Bacteroidales bacterium
AGCCGATGCCAAATCGAAGACCTATGGTGATACCGATCCGGTCTTGACTGCTCAGGTAACTACGGGTACGATTGTAATGGGAGATATGGCAACTGGTACATTGACTCGTGCAACGGGTGAAAATGTAGGTTCGTATGCTATTAGTAAAGATAGTTATACCTATGGTAGCAATTATGAAGAAACATTTGTTGAGTCGAATCTGTCCATTGGAACCAGACCTATTACCCTTGCCGCTGATGCCAAATCAAAAACTTACGGTAATGCCGATCCAGTCTTGACTGCTCAGGTAACTACGGGTACAATTGTAACGGGAGATATGGCAACAGGTACATTGTCTCGTGCAACGGGTGAAAATGTAGGTTCGTATGCTATCAGCAAAGATACTTATACCTATGGAAGCAATTACGAAGAAACCTTTGTTGGGGCTGAACTGTCTATTGGAACCAGGCCTATTACTATTGCTGCCGATGCAAAATCGAAAACCTACGGTGATAACGATCCGGCCTTGACTGCTCAGGTAACTGCTGGAACGATTGTAACGGGAGATATGGCAACAGGTACATTGTCTCGTGCAACGGGTGAAAATGTGGGTGCTTATACCATCAATAAAGGAACTCTTACTTATGGGTCCAATTATGATGAATCATTCGTAAACAACGATTTAACCATTGTGAAAAAAGTTATAACTGTCACTGCCATATCTGATACCAGGGCATATAATGGTGCATTATCATCTTCTATCAATCCAAGGGTTGAAACGTTGGCTTCCGGGGATGGCATAGATAGACAGGCGATACAAATATATGATAATCCTAATGTTGGCATTAGTCATGTGTTAACTGCTTCAGGACTTACCATTAAAAATGGCATTGATGATGCCACCGGGAACTATACGATCAATTATGTAACCTCTCCGGCCACCGGAATAATTACTGCTAAGCAACTGACGGTTACTGATCCCACGATCACATCCAGCAAAGTCTATGATGGCAACAATACTGCCTCTGTGATTGAAGGTTTCTTATCTGACGTAGCTCCAGGTGATGTGGGCAATGTTTCAATCAGCGCTAGTGCCACCTATTCGGATGCTAGTGCCGGTACCGGTAAAACGATTATTGTCAGATATATTCTTAGTGGTTCGGCTGCCGGGAATTACACTGCCCCGGCTGACTATGTCTATTCAGTTGTTGCTGCTCAAATCGTCCGCAAACAATTGACTATACCCTCACCAACCGTGATTACCAATAAAATGGTTGATGGGAATACAAACGCGGTCATATCGTCAACAGGTAATTTGTCAGGATTAGAAACAGTGGACGCATCTAATGTAGGTTTAACTGCTGAAGCACATTATGACAATTCAGCTGTTGGAATAAATAAGACAATTACAGTGGTCTACACGTTGACAGGGTCGGCTGCAGACAATTACATTGCACCTTTAGACTATGTAATCAGTGGTGCTAAAGTATCGGATAACATTACCCTAAGTCCATTGAATGCTCCGACTCCGGGTTGCGAAAACTCTGACATGGAATTGTCGTATACTATTCTGACAGGCACACCCACTGAATATACCATGACCTTTAATGCTCCAGCATTAGCCGGTGGGGTTAAAAACATAGTGTATACCGGTTTGCCAACTCTTTTAAGTAACGGAACCTTGCTATTTACCATACCTAAAGGAATGCCGGATGGTAGCTATCAGGGAACTTTACAAATGAAGAATGAACTGGGAGTTGAAAGTGCTGCTTATCCATTCAGCTTTACAATCAATCTGTCTGCCGATTATATCATACATAAGTTTGATGATGTGGTATTATGCGACAACAGCAGCCTTCGATTTACAGCCTATCAATGGTACAAAGATGGAGTGCTGGTAACGGGTGCTACCGATCAGTTTTATTGCGATCCGGATGGATTGGTTGGTTCCTATTCGTTGAAAGTGACTACAAAGGATGGTCAGTCTCTCTTATCTTGTGCAAAAGTATTGAATATCCCATTGGCAAAAAAGATCAGTGTTTATCCAAGTCCGGTAAAGGTAAATCAGGCTTGTACTGTAAAACTGATTGGTCTGAACGAAGAAGATCTCGATGGAGCTGAATTGTCGGTTTATACCATGCAGGGAGTTCGCATTTGTCATTCCACGAAAGTTGAAAAGATAAATTCAGTGAATTTGCCAATGGCCGGGATGTACACAGGACGTGTCACTACAAGTAAAGGGCAGGAGTTTCTATTCAAAGTAATTGTAGCAAAATAACTTAATCAACAAGAATCCATTTACAAAAGAAACTAAAATGAAAAAACAAGTTATAATAGGAATCGTATTGCTTATTTCAGGAATCATACGGGCTCAACAACCGGAACAATATCTCTTTATAAACGGAGGGGCCGGATACCACAACCTCTCCTATGATCTTAAGTTCGGTTCTGAAAAAGGTCAAGTCGGATATACGTTGAATGCAGGTTATAGTTACTTTTTCAATCCACATTGGGGGTTGCAGTCGGGAATCGGGATACAGTCGTTCAGTGCATTATCCACGTTGAATTACGGTTCAACTACTCCGAATGTGGATACTGATGGGCAGGCTTATTCATTCATGGCAAATTATAAGGACTGGAAAGAAAAGCAACAGGTATTATTTTTCGAAGTCCCGTTGGTTCTTCAGTATAAGTGTGCCCTGAGTCCTAAATTCGGTCTGTTAGCCTCTGCAGGAGCTAACATTTCGTTACCGATCACTGCCAATTATAAAACCTCAGGTGGTCAGATCGTGACAAGCGGTTATTACAGCCAGTATAATGTGGTGTTGAGTAATATGCCTCAACATGGATTCTCTACCTTCACCAATAGTTATAAAGGAGATGTTTCACTAAAACCTGCTTATCTGGGTGTTGCTGAGCTTGGAGGCCTGATCAGAATAGCTGAAAAGACTGAACTGTACATTGGTGGTTATCTGAATTATGGGTTGAATAATGTATTAAAGTCAGACTCAAAACTAATGTTTCAACCCGATGGCACGTACAATAGTGTTTTTGCATCAGACCTGACCAATAAGGTTATTCCTATGTCGGTTGGAGTGAAATTAGGTCTATACTGGCGGTTGGGTAAGGCAAAACAAATTCTACATATAGACGAACTTCCTGTTGCCAAACAACCGGCAGATTCTGTACAAAAGATAGTGGTTACTCAACTTGATTCGGTGAAACCTCAAAAAACTGAAATTCCAACGATTGTGTTAGTCGATCAGGTAGTAAAAGCCCCTGTTCAGATAAAGGATTCTGTGTATGCAGAAGATCCATTTGAAAGAGCCAAAAGGATTGCTGCCTCTATGGTCGTCAGGTTTGGATTTAACTCCGATCAAACCCTTACTTCTGAAAATGAAAAGATAAAAGAACTAAGTGATATTTTAAAGTCAAACCCGACGATTTGTTTACGGATTGTGGGTCATACCTGTAATATCGGGTCACATGAAATAAACTTCGTAGTGGGTAAGAAAAGAGCTGTCATCGTCAGGCAGAAATTCCTCGGTCAGGGTGTTTCAGAGGATCAATTGGTAACTGATAGCAAGGCCTATGATCAACCATTGGTTCCAAATACCACCAAGGAGAACCGTGCAAAAAACAGGAGGATTGAAGTAAATCCTTTTAAGAAAGCAAAATTATAAGTCTAACTACTCAGGCTTACTGAATTGGATGAGTTGTTCAAATAATTATTTGAACAACTCATTTAATATTCTGACAATTACACCGATTAATTATATAGTTAGAGGCAAGGAGTAAGAGGTAAAGAATTATGAATGAGTATTGAGTCAACTAATCAAC
>CAIYOZ010000152.1 GCA_903927945.1 uncultured Bacteroidales bacterium
AGCAAGTATAATATTGGCTGGTCTAAATGTAACTCCAAAATGGGAGATACCTTTGACAAGAAAATGGCACTCAAAATTGCCATCGGTAGAGCAATACTTTCCCTAGTACGTAAAAATATACATCAAACTGTACCCACTCAATTAATGGATGTATATAATCACTTTGCCTTTGATCGAGCACCAAGGTATTTTAAAGAGAATGATCAAGTCCCCTTGACAAGTGATCCGTAATCGGTATAATATGGTGTCTGGTGAATTGTTCTTTAATAATTTAACTCTGTAAGCTGTGTGGCCTTGGGAATTGGTAGCCCAAGGGGAGTTAGTAGAATAGATGAATACGAGCATACCTTCATAAACGCACTTCATCTCTGACTTACAGGTTCCGCTTCTTGAACCCTTCCGAACGACTGTGGAGGTAGTAAAGAAGCTAATCGGGGGTTTCGCCTAGCAATAGGAGTATAAGAAACCCTCGACAATCTCTCAACTGGCGATTGTTCATATTACGCATATTGCTTGGCACAGGTTCATAATAGTACAGGCAATGAGCTTCAATGCCCGATCAATCGCCAGCTTCTTTTTTTAATATATTGCCTCAATAAAAATAACTGCTATCTTTCATCCGTAATATAGTTATTAAGGAAGGCATTACAATGAAAACAATTTCTCGGTTAGAAACCCCATTAGAAAAGGTCGAGTAATGCCTTCCCTATCTAATGGGATTCTTTTTTTAATATATGTCTGACATACCCAAATATCCTGCCATTGAAAAAAGAATAGGTAAAAAAGGAGAACGATATTATGTCGTTGGTGTACCCTCCTTCGAGGGTGCTCAGTTATACGGATTCAAAACTGAGGACTCTCTAATGCGTTGTTGGGTCTGGTGGTACAATAATACCTATCTAAAACATCAATCAGGTAAACTAGCCAAAAAAGAATGGAAGAGTGGTGGTAAAGAAAATTTCTATAATAAACATACTCCTACCCCGACACCAATTAAACCCGTTTGTACACCTAAAGATATTAATCCTGATATGAAAGTAACCCAACCCGTTTATTTAGATGTTCCCGAAGAAGATGTCCCAAACTGGATGAACTAATGAACCAATAAACTCTCCTCCCCTCGGCATGGCTCCCCCTCCCCTCATTTATAATAATGAAGAGATTGAGAGAGGCTCCTTGAACTAATTGATATTACTATCAATGACAGTTTGAAATTATCTTCGTCTTTTATCCTGCGGTCCAAACATATCCTAATTATTTTCAAATTAGGAATGTCCCTGCGATACGCAGTTGTATAGTTTATTTTGAGTCGCTACCACTACTATTCCATTATTAACCCGCCTTCCCTCGGCGGGATAGTAAGCACTGACGACTTGTACCATTTCTTTTTTGATTGTGCGGTTGGTCTGAACCGCAATGCTTTCCTTTTGTTAAAGCAGTGGTGAGCGAATAAACTGCGTACAAAAAAAGACCCACGAGAGGGAAAGGTTGTGACGCTAGATTCTCGTGGGAGAAGTTTTTCACTTCTAAAATTATATTCATTATCTAACATCACGGAAATAAATATATCACACCCACAAAAGAATACAACTTATTTTAACTTATTTTTCAAACAAGCATTTATAGTACTATAAGTGCCATAATATAAAAGAACCCCGTCTTGATAGGACTATACATATATACGTTTATTCATTTCTGTTTGTTTTGTTTAACCAATAGTTTCAGTTATAACCTCGGTAACAGTTGTTTCTTTCAATACACGATAAAGTCTATTGGGATTTGTTTCTCTATAATACTTCAAAGCTTCTTTCCAACTCTTATTCATAACAACTCCAGCTAGTTTCCATACCGGGTCTTTACCCCCACCAATAACATATTCAATCCGATAGACAGTAGTCATCATACCTTTCTAAATTTCTGACAGGCAATAATATATGCGTCCTTGGCACTATTACTGTGTCCATATACATTCTCTTTACAGTGAGGGTCGCAGGCATTTTTACATATAACCATACCGGGAGTCTTCAAGTCCCCGCCCTCTCTGTCAGGAAAGAAATACATTAACCCATTACATAGCGAACATTTGAATTCTGTAATCATACCCTTCATTATAC
>CAIYOZ010000153.1 GCA_903927945.1 uncultured Bacteroidales bacterium
ACCCCTAAAGGGGAATAAGAATTTACAATTTACAATTTACAATTGCAAAAGTATGATATTCAATAAAAACAGCAATGGCGGTACGGAACTCAGGGATTTACTTGGGTTTATTGATGCGAATACAAATTTCAGTCGTTGGAAAACGTGGATTGAACTTTCAGTGCGCCAAATTACACAGCTTACCGGTACGGAACTGTACAAACTAGCTGATACGCATTATAATTCGGCTAATTACCATGCAGAACCGCCAACTCCAACTCCTAATCCTGAACCGGCTTATAGTAATGCAGTACTTGACGAATTAGTTCGGGTAATGCAACTAACCAATGCGCTGTTTGCTTATGTGAAATTGCTGCCAAGTCTGGACGCAGGGCATGGAAACAGCGGACGGAAAAAGGAAATTGGCGAAACGGAACGAGCACTTACAGCCGTTGAAGCGTATAAGGATGAAGTAAATATACTGAACCTTGCATACGAAGCACTCGATCAGTTGATTGCTTACTGTGAAGCTAATAAAATAACTGAATGGACAGAAAGCAGTGTACGAAAACTAACAGCGGAACTGCTGATCAGTAATCCGGAAACATTCAATTTGTATTTTCAGTTGAATTCGGTACGTATGTTCTATACGCTGGTACCCATTATTCGTGAAGTGCAACGACTGGAAGTTGTGCCCACTATTTCTCAAGCGAAAGTGAATGATATACTTACAGCATTAAAAGCCGAAACTCCAACAGAACCACAAGAAACGCTGATTGCATTGGTACAGGATTTTATACGTCGCCCGTTGGTACTTGATACCATGGCCGTGGCATTGGAACGGCTGAACATGGACGTTTTCCCGGATGGAATTTTGCAAACTGCCATCGTTGGAAGTATCAAGGAGAAACGCATTGCACTTGACGATTCGCGTAAAAGTCTAATTGCTTCATTACGCAAAGATGCAGCCGAAGGATGGACTATGCTTCAGAATGAATTTAGCAAAGGAACACTTGCCGAAATTTATGTTAAAGTACCGAAAGAAGCGGGAGCGGGATTTAGGTTTTAGTCGGTAGTTTATAGTTGATAGTTTATAGAGACCCCCTCTAACTCCCCCAAGGGGGAGAATAAGAAGGGAATAAGAAAATATACTAAGTTCGTTGAAGTTTTAAAGAAAGTTTGTTTGGACAGGGGTTCGACTCCCCTCACCTCCACAACCGATACCAGTTAGTTCGCTAATCCGTCGCGTTAGTACGGCGCTTAACTCCCTCAAATTGCCTTGAGATAGTATCGAAAAGGATTTCGAAAGTTAAGCAAATCGGGGGTGTTTGGTTTTGACAGCAGATAAGTAGGTATTATGGAGAATTTAGCAAGCCAATAACCGGCAAAACAATTCCAATGTTTAACCAGGAGCTAAGAGCTTCTGCATAACAGCCCGACGGGAGCTAAATCCCGTCATTGTTTGAAAATTTTGAAATCAATATATTGGGTGATGTTCAACCCACTTCGGGGTTGATTAGTTATTTGTTCATAATCCCCCAGTTTCACTGGGGGTTATTCACAGTTAACTCCTTCGGAGTAAAAGAACTTTTGACTTTATAAACTTTTGACTTTAAGAACTAATATCATGCACGAACTCCTAAATACCAAAACCGGAAAGATTACGCAATTTGCGGAAGACATTCACGAACTGACACCGGAACAGTACTTGTTTTATCTGGATTTGGTGCTTCAGAATATGGTAGGCGAAATAACGGATCCACAAATTATCAAGCGGAAACTGTTCAGCAAACTATGTGATGTAAAGGTGAGCTGGCGAATGAATTTTTACAGCAAAGAAACCTACGAAGCTATTTGGAGCGCATTGACTGATAAAATAAATTTGCTGGATTCGTTTTTCGATATTACGGAAGATGAACAGGGAAAAGAAACTTTTCAACTGCATGTAAAATGCACCGGAAACTTGCTCCCAACGTGGAAAAAGTATAAAGGACCCGAAAACCTGCTAATGGATATTACCTGGGGACAATTCAAGCAATGCGTAAATGCACTTAAGCTGATGCAATATGCCAGGCAGAATGAAGATGTTCAGGATATTGAACGGTTTACGAAAGATATATTTCATGCGCTGTACAAATCTGCCCCCAACCCCCTAAAGGGGGCTAAAGAAATACCCGATACTGTACAATTTCATGCGTTGACTTATTTCAGTTATTGGTATGAGTTGATTACTACTTACCCGATAGAGATAAATGGTGAAGAGATTGATTTCTCGGTACTGTGGAAATCGGACGATGACGAAGTTTCCAACGAAATGGATAAAAGCGGATGGATGGGAATAACATTCAGCATTGCCGAGAGTGGAGTTTTTGGCGATACGGAAGATGTGGATAACGAGAAACTGTACAAAGTGCTTATGTTCCTGTATAAGAATAAAGTAACACAGATATTTGAAAAAAAACAACAAAAAAAGCAGAACAATGATCAATCTGAATGACCTGAAAACCTACTGGGAAGGAATGAAAACCAAACAACCCGGACTTAAAAGCGTACACTTTGTAACGGAAGAAGGCGATGTAAAGGATTTTATAAAAGATATTGGTCCAGACGAACAGCCATTTGCCATCATTCTGGTACCAAGCGGAAAAAGTAACGGAAGTACGCAGGATAATTTCAAAGATGATAGTTATCACCTATTTTATGTTCTTAAAAAAGAAGATTCGTTCAGTAAGACTTCTTTCGAAATTCAGGTAGAACTGCAACCGCTTACAGAAGATATTAAAGAACAGATACTGATGGATAAATCTTCAGAAAGTTTATTGCGATACGTTGACGAAGGAAGTTTTCAGACAGATCCGGAGCGGAAGAAATTTACAAGTTGTACGGGATGGAGTGTTAGTTTCAACAGTTAGCAGTAAGCAGTAAACAGTAAGCAGAAAGATGAAAGAGCTGAGCGAAGTTGAGAAGTTATTTGTGATGGAAGTGCTGGATACGCACGGCGAATATATCATGGATTTGCTGTCGGGGAGTATCGAAGATTTGAATTTGCGAATAACGGACGAACTGCTGAATAGTTTGAATTATAAAGTGGAACAGCGGGGAAGTGATTACGTACTTTCCGTTATATTTCTGAGTTACGGACGTGCTATTGAGATAGCACTTTTTAAAAGTAAACGACTCAGGCGTGAAACGAAAGCCGGAAAGAATGAAGCGAAACGATTGCGCCGTGCTCAGCATAAAGATACCCGCTTTTATGCCAAAAATGTATATGGATCGATAAACCGATTATTGGGAAGAATGAGCAGTGAATATGGCGATGCAGAAATAGCGAGATTGAAAGGGATATTGGAGAATAGAATGAACCCCTAACCCCTAAAGGGGGAATAAAAATAAATATATGAGAATAATTTCAAATAACATAGATTTTGACCTACCGGAAAAATTTGCAGCAGAGTTTACACGCAATAACGTGATGCTGACTGATGCCGGTGAGCAGACTTCGCCTATTACATTGCCAGGAACTGCCAAGAACCTGAAGCTGGTGCAGAACTCCGACCGATTGGATAATTATTATAAGCCACTAACCGACCTGACCGTTACGGTTATTGATGGGCTGATGAACCGACAATGCAATATGGGAATTCACACGGCTAATGAGGTGGATGGGATTAGTTGTACGCTGTATTTTGATACGGGAGGTTTTTATAGCAGGGTTTATGACCGAAAACTGGCTTCGCTCGATTGGGAAATTATTGAACCGGGTATATATATAAACCAACATACACATACCA
>CAIYOZ010000154.1 GCA_903927945.1 uncultured Bacteroidales bacterium
AATTTTATGGCACAATAATTTAATACACAATTCATGAAAAAATCATCAAAATTCATTGCTTTAGCTTTTTTAATTGCTTCTTTTTTATTTCTTATTGGAGTAGTTTCAGTAAATGCAACAAATCCACCAATTTATATTGCCTTTCAGTGGCACATGCACCAACCCATCTACCAACCCGGGCAAACAGTTGTGGAGTCGCAAAACTCTGGAACATTTTCATATAGTTTGTATGACATTTTCAATACACGTTCAGGACCATATACCTCGTGGCCATCTAATGCGACGAATAAAATGTTGTCCATGAGTCATGCAGGTGCACAGGTTAGCTTCTCGGGATCACTCACTGAAAATCTGAATCAAATGGAGTCGGGAGCTGTTGGATTTAATAACTGGAAATCAAGTTGGAACAGCATGATATCCAAAAAAACCTCGCTCGGAAACCAACGACAGGATATGGTGGCTTTTGGCTACAATCACCCCTTGATGCCGTTGATTGATAATCAGGATATTCAGAAACAAATTGAAAAACATAAAGCCAGTTTTGCCACTAACTTTCCCGGAATGCCTTATTCTAAAGGAATTTTCCCTCCCGAAAATGCATTTCAGGAACAAATAATTCCAGCACTAAAGGCTGTCGGACTTGATTGGGTAATGGTTGATAATCAACACATGGATCGTGCCTGTGTTGGTCAGCCATGGGCAAAAGCCAGCAGCGTGGTTGAACCTAACAAAGCAGATCAAATGAACCCGAATCCGAATGATTGGAAAGCGTTGAATGGTTTGTGGGCACCAATTCCTGTTTCAGCAGCCTGGGGACACCGTCCGCACTGGATAAAATATGTTGACCCTGCAACCGGAACTGAATATCGAATGATTGCCGTTCCAACTTCTACATTTTTTGGAAACGAAGATGCTCGAGGTGGTTTTGGAGCATTGAATTACGAAAATACCATGAGCCAGTTGGAAAGTTATAATACCGACCCATTGCATCCTATTTTGATTGTGCTACACCACGACGGTGATAATTACGGTGGTGGAACTGACAGCTATTATGGCAGCAATTTCGATAGTTTTGTGAGTTGGCTGAATGCAAATCCAAGTCGTTTTGCCTGTACTACCATTCAGGATTATGTACAACAATTTCCACCGGCAAATGACGATGTGATTCATGTGGAAGCCGGTAGTTGGTCGGGAGCAGGATCTGACCCGGAATTCCTGAAATGGAACGGCGACCCAACGAATGGGTACAGTCCTGATAGAAACAGTTGGAGCGTTATCACAGCTACATCCAATATTGTGAAAACAGCCGAACAGATCAATCCCGCTTCAGCTGATACCAAATCAGCCTGGGATTACCTGATGACAGGCGAAACAAGTTGTTACTGGTATTGGGACGGAACGGAAGACTGGGATTCAAAACCTACGCGTGCTTCGAATCTTGCGACAGCAAAAGTAATGAGTATTGTGAACGGTGGAATAGATTTAACACCACCGTCTATCTATCACCCACAGCGTGAACCTTACAATCCCGGTGGAACTGAATGGGGAACAGCCATGCCTTCTGA
>CAIYOZ010000155.1 GCA_903927945.1 uncultured Bacteroidales bacterium
CGAAAGCTCTGTAACATTGTGAACGAGTCTCACCACAGGAACCTTTCGCGATTGAAAGGAAGTTTACGAACTCTTTATTTCCTTCCCTATCAAATCCTTCAGCGATATTATCCATTATAGAACCAGATGAACGTAAAATTTGTGATTTAAGAGCAAGGTCTTTTGAGAATGCTGTTTTCTTAGTATTTTCAAAAACCTGTTTGCAAAACACTCTGGATTTTTTCCAAATATCTAAATCTTCAAAACGATTAATTGTTGCCATAAATTTGAATTAGAAGATAAATAATAAAGAATAAAAACAAGGATAGTATAATTTTGTAATAATTCAAGTTAACACTCCAAACTCCAAGAACTCTTCAAACTCTTTAAACCCTTCAAACTCTTCAAACTCTTCAATTCTCACCTCGTGGTCCCACGAATGATGAGATTTGTTTTCACAATTTTATTGGTAAATTGTCCTTGGTTTTCACCATTAATTTTGGCCAATAACAGTGTGGCAGCATTCTTTCCCATCTCGAAGCCATGTTGTTCGACCGTGCTTAGCATCGGGTCGCAGGCCTTGGCCAATTCACCATCTGAAAATCCAAAAATTGAAATATCCTGTGGAATTCGTAACTTGGCCAATTTAACGGCATACATTATTCCGGAGGCACAATGGTCGTTGATGGCAAAAAAACCGTCGGGTCGGTCGGGACGGTCTAGAATTTCGGGAGTGATAATAATGGCTTCCTCCCGTGTATCACAGACGTATATCAAAGATTCATCGATGGGGATATTGTATTTTCGGAGGGCATCGAGATATCCGTTTTTGCGGTTCTTTGAGATTTCCAAATGGATAGGTGAGCTATAAAAGGCAATACGTTTGCAACCGGTCTGAATCAAATACTCGACAGCCGAAAAGGCACCGGAATAATCATCCACCACCACCCTATCAGTATGAATCCCAATGCAGATACGGTCGAAGAATACCAACGGGATTTCACTGTCAATTATTTCCTGAAAATGGTCATAGTTGGTGGTGTGTTTTGACAAGCAGGCCAATACGCCGGAAACCCGGGTTGAAATCAGAGCTTTGGTATTCCTCACTTCATTCTCATAATTTTCACTGGATTGACAGATAATCACATTAAAATTCTGTTGGTTGGCCACTTGTTCAATACCGGATAATATGGAGGAGAAAAAATAATGAACCAGCTCCGGGACAATAACACCTATTGTGTTATTTTTACTCATTCTGAGCGATAATGCCAGTGTATTGGGCTTATAATGGAAATCCTTCGCATATTTATTAACAGAATCTTTAGTTTGTTGACTTATGTCCGGATGATTTTTGAGGGCACGGGAAACGGTAGAAGGAGAAATATTGAGTGCCCGCCCGATATCTTTTATGGTGATTTGTGTTTTATTCATAGTTAAATTATATTGGTTAAAAAATTAATCAACTACTGCAATGGCGAAACAAAATCTCATAATTAATTCAATTAGTGTTTATTATATGATTTACATCCTATAGATAATCTCTAAAAGTCAACATTCAGATTGAATTCACATACAAAAGTAAAATAGTTTATCCGAATAAACAATTTTATTCGGAATAAAATGAAATACTTCCCGCAAACGATTGCATAACTTTTTCGAAGTATATTTATAAAACAAAGATTGCAAATAAATATTAATACTCTATTTTTGCCACTATAATAAATGATTAACAGCTTTTGAATTTATTTGAATGAACTAATCTTGAAAGCAGTTGTTTAAAGGATTAGCGAACCGTTACTCGTTTATTATAACAAATAATTACAATTTTCAACCTTAAAAAAAATTAATGCATGAAGTACAATCACTTTAAGCACAAAATGCGTGCATTTGTAGCCGTTTTAGCGATGTTCGCCCTTGGCATGACTGCCAATGCCCAAACATCCGTTTCCGGAGTAGTGAAAGATGCTAAGACCGGGGAAGCCATCCTCGGGGCCAGTATTCTTGAAAAAGGCACCAACAATGGTGTGGTCACTAATTTTGATGGAGCCTTTACAATTAAAGTTGCCTCCAGAGCCACGTTGGTAGTAAAATATCTTGGCTACCTTCCAGAAGAAGTTCCTGTTGCAGGAAAAACCACGCTTGTTATTCAATTGAATGAAGATGTGGTGGCATTAGGCGAAGTGGTCGCTATCGGGTATGGGTCGGTAAAGAAGAATGACCTCACCGGATCAGTACTTGCTTTAAGTGCCGACAAAATAAACAAAGGTGTGACAACCTCCTTTACTGATATGTTAGCCGGGAAAATGGCAGGGGTAACTGTCACAACTTCAGGTGGTGCACCAGGTGCAGGAGCTACTGTACGTGTTCGTGGAGGCTCTTCCCTGTTTGCAAGCAATGATCCTCTCTATGTTATTGATGGGATTCCAATTGATGGAACCACGATAAATGGGTTACAAAGTCCGTTAACATCGATCAATCCACAGGATATCGAAACATTTACGGTATTGAAAGATGCCTCAGCCACTGCTATTTACGGATCACGTGCTTCCAACGGGGTAATTCTGATCACGACTAAGAAAGGTTCTTTAAAAGAAAAATTTTCAGTCACTTACGATGGTAATGTATCTACCAGTAGCATTGCAAAGGAATTAACTGTATTAACAGGTCCTCAGTATACAAACTTTGTCAAATCATATTGGGGAGCGACTTCTCCACAAGCTGCCCTGCTAGGAACATCCAACATCAACTGGCAGGATAAGATTTATCAACAGGCAACCAGCCAGGATCACAATGTAAGTGTCTCTGGTTATACCGGGAAACTGCCTTACCGTGTTTCAGTAGGTTATACGAACCAAAACGGGATTTTAAAAACATCAAACTTCTCACGTGTCACAGGTGATGTAAATTTAAACCCGACCTTTTTTGAAGATCATTTGAAAGTGAATGCGAATTTAAAAGGCACCTATTCTACCAATCGTTTTGCAGATGTAGGTGCAATTAATGCTGCACTTCAAATAGATCCTACTCAGCCAGCATATAATTTAAAAGCAGACGGTACACCGGCAAGTCCTTATGGCAATGGATACAGGATGTGGTTAGGAACAGATGGGAAACCGCTTTCTTTAGGAACTGCAAATCCGACATCTATTTTGAATGAAAAAAACGACGTATCAAAAGTGACTCAAAGTATGGGAAACCTGCAATTTGATTATACCGTTCATGGATTACCTGAGTTAAAAGCCCATATGAATCTATCCTATGACTTTTCCGAATCAAATGGAACAAAAACAATTGATAAAAATTCTCCTATATCGTATGTCTGGGGATCCAAAAAGAACGGAGCCGGTGAAAACGATGCTTACTCTCAATTAAAAAGCAATACGCTGGCCGAATTCTATCTTAATTATACGAAACAATGGGGAGTTCACTCCTTGGATGTTATGGGTGGATATTCGTATCAACACATGTACACGACAAGTTGGAGTACAACCAACTATACTGATAGCATTGGCAACGTACCAAGGGTAGATGCTCCATACGAACTTTTCTTAGTTTCATTCTATGGCCGTTTGAATTATACGTTAATGGATAAATACCTGTTAACAGTAACTATGCGTGATGATGGTTCTTCGAGGTTTGCACCAAGCAATCGTTGGGGTTTATTTCCTTCAGCAGCATTGGCATGGAAAATTAATGAGGAATCGTTCCTGAAAGATGTAAACTGGTTGAGCGAATTGAAATTACGGGTAGGATATGGTATTACCGGACAACAAAATGTAACCCAAGCAGGTACATACTATGAATATATCCCAACCTATCAGATAAGTAACTATACTGATGCTACATACCAGTTTGGAAACAATTTCTATCATTTACTTCGTCCCTCCTATTTCAATACTGACCTGAAATGGGAAACAACCACCACCTATAATTTAGGATTGGATTTCGGAGCTTTCAATAACCGTCTAACTGCCAGTGTAGATGTGTATGACCGTGTGACTGATAATTTGATAAACAATATCCCGGTTCCGGCAGGATCAAATTTCATAAATATATTAACTGCAAATATCGGGAGCCTTGAAAATAAAGGGGCAGAATTGACATTGGGTGGAAAACCTATTGATACCAAAGATTTCAAATGGGACCTGACCTATAATGTGAGCTACAATCACAGTGAAATTACCAAGTTAACACGTGGTACCATTGCAAATTACGGCGTTCCATACGGTGGAATCAGCGGAGGTACAGGTAATACGATTGAAAGACAACAGGTGGGATATGCTGCAAATTCATTCTATGTTCAGAAACAAGTGTATGATGCTCTTGGAAAACCAATAGAAGGCGCCTATCAAACTATTCCCGGAACAACAAATAATTTGTATATTGATCACAGTCCTGCTCCTGACTACACGATGGGCTTAAGTTCAAGAATGACTTACAAAAGCTGGTTCCTGAATTTCTCCATGCATGCCAGTATCGGAAACTATGATTACAACAATGTTCAATCACAAATTGAAACACAGAATCACACCTATGATACTTCAGGCTATTTGATGAATATGCTGGCTACAGGTTTAACCACTAATTTTAGAAATTCTCAATATTTATCAGATTATTATATTCAAAATGCATCTTTCCTGAAAATGGACAATATTTCATTAGGATATAACTTCAAGAGAATGTTTAATACTAAATTGGCTGCCAGCTTATATGGTACAGTACAAAATGTTTTCACCATTACTCATTATAAGGGTCTTGACCCTGAAGTTGATGGAGGTATTGACAATAATATTTATCCAC
>CAIYOZ010000156.1 GCA_903927945.1 uncultured Bacteroidales bacterium
CATTATTTTTGTTTGTCAACCTCAGTAGAAAAAGAGGCACAGATGTCTTCACCTTATTAGCTTATTTCAATTTTATGTTTCAATTTGAAAGTTAAAATGTTTTCAATTACAATTTTTACACAGCCTGTGAAGGGGAATTATATTAGTCTCGTCTCCTATTTGTTTTTAATTCACTTTATAAATCGAATTTAATTCACTCAACCCACCCTCTTTCTTCCCCCCTTTAGGGGTCGGGGGTTCTTCTCTTACTCCCCTTTAGGGGCTGGGGGTAACTCATACTCCTGTCCCGCTACTGGTATTTCTATATCATGAAATCCAACCAGTTTCAATTTCTCACTGTATTTTTGTTGAACATCATATTCGCCATGCACCAGGAAGGTTTTCTTGATGAAACTCGTATCCTGGCATTTCAGGAAAGTAATCATTTCATTGTAATCGCCATGTCCTGAAAAGGCTTCTATCTTTGCAATGTGGGCATTTATTTCGTGCATTTCCCCGAATATGGAAATGTAGCGCAATCCCGGTTCCTGAATCCTGGCACCCAACGAACTTGGTGTACAATACCCGACCATCAGAATAGTATTTCTCCAGTCCGACACATTGTTGGCCACATGATGCTTTACCCGTCCTGCCTCCAACATGCCCGAAGAAGAAATGATAATGCAGGGTTTGTGATAATCGTTCAGGGCTTTCGATTCATCCACATTCTTGATATAATGCAATGAATTAAAGCCAAACGGATCCGGATCAGTCTTCAATACCTGTTTAACGTCATCATTCATGCATTCAGGATGCAGGCGGAAGATGTCGGTGGCATTCACTGATAAGGGGCTATCCACAAATACCTCTATTTTAGGCAACAGTCCCCTGTTGAAAAAACCGTTCAGCACAAACACTATTTCCTGCGTGCGTCCGATGGAGAAGGAAGGAATGATCAGCTTGCCACCTTTAGTAATGCAGGTATCCTGAACTATCTTCAATAAATCCTCCTCCGTATCCTTATCGGCAGGATGCAACCGGTCGCCGTAGGTTGATTCGGTAATCAGGTAATCGCATTGTGGAAAAGCTCCCGGGGTATGGATAATCCTGTTATGAGGCCGTCCGATATCACCCGTAAAGGCCAGATGTACCTTCTTCCCATCTTCCAGAAGCTCCAGGTTAACGACTGCACTTCCCAACATGTGCCCGGTATTGGTAAATTTCACATTAATCTTGTCGTTGATATAGAACCGGCGGTTGAAATCAACACTAATGAAGAGTTCCATACATTTTTCAGTATCTTCCTCATTATAAATTGGTGCAACGTGTGCCAGCCCCTGCTTATCCCTTTTCTTATTGAACCATTTATTATCCAGCTCCTGGATATGCCCGCTATCCGCCAACATGATGGCACACAAGTCACGGGTGGCATTGGTACATATCACCGAACCCCGAAAACCAAGTCTATAGATATAGGGAATCAATCCCGAATGGTCAATGTGTGCATGACTCAGTATCAAATAATCGATGCTAGCCGGATCGAACATTAGGTTTCTGTTCATAGAGTCAGTTTCCATTCCTTTTCCCTGGAACATACCGCAGTCGAGTAATATGCGTTTACCTTCATTCGTCGTGATCAGATGTTTGCTGCCGGTTACTTCACGGGCTGCCCCGATAAATTTGATTTTCATTTTAGTATGATTTAAAAGATTTTATTGCTTATTAATGCACATGTTCTCACAGACATTTCTAAAAAAGTTCTTGTTTAACTATGTGTTTCTATGTCTTCTTGCTATGTGGGACTATGTGTTTTGTCTTGGCCCGTTTTTCTCTCCCCAAAACTACTCATTCCACTTCATACTTCCTAGTATTTCGTTAATTATTTAATCCCTATTCTTTATGAAACATTATATTGTATAAATTTTACATCTCTTTGGTATATTTATACAGTTAAAAAGCTTTCTATTAGCCATTTTAGGGGCATTTGAATGTAATAAATCCTAATTCTGCCATCTCTGCATTGCAAAATGGAAATATTATGCTAATTTTGCATCCCTAATAAATGCATAATGGAGGCGTTTTACAAAACACATACCTACTTAGTGGAACACGTGCAGTCACCCGTCAGACGCATGTTGATGGATGAGATTGATTGGACTTGCCGCCTGATAGGGATCAAAGGCAGTCGTGGTGTAGGTAAAACCACTTTTTTACTTCAATATGCCAGGGAACATTTCGGTACCGACCGGAGCTGTTTATACGTAAACTTCAATAACTTATACTTTACCGAACATACCCTGGTTGAATTTGCTGCTGAATTCTGTGCACAAGGGGGCAAGACGTTGCTACTCGATCAAACATTCAAATACGAAAACTGGTCCAGGGAATTGCGCGAATGTTACGACCGTTTTCCCGATCTGCATATTGTTTTCTCAGGATCGTCCGTTATGCGGTTGATAGAGGATAATGCCGATCTTCAGGATATTGTGGCTTCTTACAACTTACGGGGTTTTTCATTCCGTGAATTTCTGAATCTGCAAGCCGGTACAGCCTTATCTTCCTACACGTTGGACGATATACTCAACCGTCACGAGGAAATTGCCAGGCAGATCAATTCAACTGTTCATCCGCTTGATTTTTTTCAGGCTTATCTGCATCACGGGTACTATCCTTTTTTCCTGGAAGATCGCAACTTCTCGGAGAATCTGATAAAGACCATGAACATGATGCTGGAGGTGGATATCTTGTTGATTAAGCAGATTGAGTTGAAATATCTTTCTAAGATCCGGCGTTTACTCTATCTGATCATGAACACGGCACCTGCTGCACCCAATGTGAGTCAGCTCGCTAAAGAAATTGAAGTCTCCAGGGCAACGATCATGAATTACATCAAATACCTGAAGGATGCTCGTCTGTTGAACATGTTGTACGCCAACGGGGATGAATATCCCAAGAAGCCTAATCTGGTATATGTGCACAATACAAACCTGATGTATACCATTAATTCAGGGCAGGTGGATAAGCTGGCCGAGCAAAAAACATTCTTTTATAATGCCTTGCATGCCTGTCATAAAGTAAATACCTGCAAGTATCACTTGGATTTTTGCATTGACCAGCAGTTTCATTTCAAATGTGAAAATAAACCCGAAACCGGTAAACATTATTCAAAAGTGATCTATGCAGCCGACAATATTGAAATAGGAACTAAAAACGTGATACCTTTGTGGTTGTTTGGATTCCTGTATTAAGAACCCCCGGCCCCTAAAGGGGAGGAAACTTGCTTCTATTCCCCTTTAGGGGTTAGGGGTCATAAAGGTTATTTAACGAAGAATAAGACAAAAAATAATAATTAATAATCAAAACTTGCTTCTATTCCCCTTTAGGGGTTAGGGGTCTAATAATTCATTCACAAAATGGCTAAATCAAAAAAATTTTTGACCTGTGATGGGAATCAGGCTGCTGCACATATCTCGTATATGTTCACCG
>CAIYOZ010000157.1 GCA_903927945.1 uncultured Bacteroidales bacterium
GTGGCTGTTCGTTACGGTTTTTGTAATTTCCCTAAGACTCAAGGTTATTTATACAATACTGCGGGACTTCCGGTACCTTCTTTTAGAACTGACAACTGGATAAAATAAAAATAATAAAATAATAAAGATGAAAAAACTCATTATTGTCCTATTCATTGTGATAAGTACTAACCTTTTCAGTGAGAATAAAATACAATGGAAATTTACTTCCGATAATCAAGGTTGGTTATTGGCTCACAGTGTTACGGGAGCTGTTTCAGACGGATGCTATAATATGAATATTACAGGTTCTGATCCTTATATTTTCTCGCCTAATAACTTAAATATAGATGCATCTACGTATGGTCAGGTAAGAATTAAGTTGCAAAATAAAACCTCCGAAGCTAGTTTTCAGCTGTTTTGGGCAACTACAGTCGAAAGTAATTGGAGTCAGGCTAGGTCGATGAATTTCAAAGTTAAAAAAAATGACAAGGAAATATCAGAATATGTTATTAGTATGCTTGGCATTTCAGCTTGGAGTGGAACTGTGACGAAATTACGAATGGATTTCGGAAATGCTAAAGCACAAGAATCCGTAAAAATTGAACAGATTGATATAGAACCTATGCCCGAAGAATTTGGGCTGAATAATGGAACTATTCATTTAATGCAGGACCTTTCAAGAGGTGGAGCAATTTGTTTTATTTCAAAAGCAACAGACTTACGTAATTTAGTGAACATTTCTGATGAAGGTCGATATATTCAACAATCTTACTATGCCGGAAAAGCCTTAAATCGTCAATCTGAAGGACAATCTACGAGATGGTCGCCATGGTCATGGAATCCCATTCAAGTTGGCGACTATGCCCGAAATCGTGCTGAAATTCTCAGTTCGAAAAAAACAGCAAACAGCTTGTACGTGAAATGTACGCCCATGCTATGGGATATGAAGAACAAGCCAGCCGAAGCCATCATGGAACAATGGACTACTCTGGAAGGGAATGTAATTAAAGTAAAAAACAAACTTACCTGCTTCCGCACAGATACTTTGTATGGTGAAGGTAAAGAGCGTGATCAGGAGATTCCGGCTGTGTATCCCATTTCGGCTTTGAAAAATCTCTATTCTTATTTTGGTAATGAGCCATTTAGCAAAGCAGCGATGGATAATCCGAAAGTGGTTTTTCTGTCGAGTGGTTTTTGGGGACGCTACAAATCTGTTCCAGAAAAATGGATGGCATTTGTGGATGATAACAAGTGGGGAATGGGTGTTTACACACCTTCCGCAACTTCATTTATTGCCGGCATGTCAGGCAAGGCAGGCGGTGAATCTAATAGTGGTTCAACCTCCTATATTGCACCATTACGTAAAGAAAAATTGATGAAAAATTCGATTGTTGAATTCGATTATTATTTGATAATAGGAACTGTGGACGAAATAAGGTCTAAAGTTTATGAGATTGACAAAAAGCTGAATAAGAAATGAGAACAAAACTATTAGTTATCAGCCTTATCGTATTATGTAAGCTTGGTGTCAGTGCGCAAGAAATAAGCAATAATTATAGTATCGATGTTGTTGGGGCGGGCTTAAAACCTGTTCCATCACTTACTAATTGGGGTGGAACAAATACCGCAGGCGATAAAGTGACTGCTACAAATTACAATATCGTATTAAACGGAAAACCGGTCGCTTTAATAATGGGTGAATTTCACTTTCAACGTTATCCAAAATCGGAATGGGAAGAAGCGATTCTTGAGATAAAAGCCGGAGGTATAAATACAATCTCAACTTATGTGTTTTGGAATATGATGGAGCCATTTCCCAATCAATTTAACTTTGAAGATAGAAATGACTTCCGAACTTTTATAGAATTGTGCAAGAAACATAATATGAAGTTAGTAGCCCGTTTAGGTCCTTTTTGCAATTCTGAGTTTCTACTTGGAGGTTTGCCTCCCTGGTTGTACGGTATGCCGTACTCCGAACGAAGTAACGATCCTGAATATTTGGCTGTTGTGAAACGTTTCTATGGCAAACTGGCAGAGCAAATGAAAGGTTTGTATTGGCAAGATGGGGGACCAATTTTCTATGTTCAAGTTGAAAACGAACTTACTACTGCTCCAATAAGTTGGAATATGTTTTACCGAAATGGTGTCAGTAACGAATACAAAGGGCCCGAGGGCAAAGAGTGGACCAGACATTATATTGAGTTGCGCAATATTGCTCAAAGCGTAGGCATTCGTCCGTTGTATTTTGTAGCCACAGCTTGGGGTACACATGGCGAATTCCCCGAAGGTTTTTTGCCAATGTATGGTGGATATATGTATCTGGGACCGCCTACTGCCAATAAAAATAGCCCTCTCACTAGCTTTAGAACTGGATTTGCACAAGTGGGCAAAGTGCCTGTTGGATTTTGCGAATTGGGTGCTGCCGGTACTCCGGCACGTATCAATTACTTTATATCGCCGCCACCTTTGAGCGCAATAACCACAGCAATGACATCTTTTGGAAGTATAGAAACACTCACAGTAGGATATTATATGTTTCAGGGTGGTTCCAATCCAATTAGTTCGAGATATGGATTTATGCCAAAAGGTGAGGGTTTTCCAAATATCTCGTATGATTTCCGTGCGCCACTTAGCGAATTTGGAGAGACTCGACCTGCTTATTTTTTATTACGTCCATTCCATCAGTTCATTACAAATTATTCTGATGTATTGGGAAATGGTGAATGCCGTGATCCTAAAGTAAAAGAAAAGAATCCGGAAGATCCTCGTTTGCGAATAAAAGCCCGTGCAATAAGCGATCGTGGATTTTTATTTGGTTCGTATTATGGAAATATGATTCCTTTTGCAGATAACAAGGTGCAAATAGAAATTATAACAGGTAATGGAACGATTCTTATGCCTAGAACTGGAACTTTGGCAATTAAAAACGGGAATAACTTTGCATTTCCATTTAATCTTGCTTTGGACAATCATACAACTTTAGTTTCGGCAACAGCACAACCGACCTCAATTGTCAATTCAGAAAATGTTACAACACGGTTTTTTGTTTCGCCAAACGATCAATCGGCTGAATTTGTATTTTCAACCAAAAATGTAAAATCGATAACCTTTGATGATAAAAAAATAAAATCAGATAATGATGTTATTATATGCAATTTAACTCCCGATCGAAATAAGATTATTAGCATTACAAATAACAATAACGAGAAATGTCGCATCGTACTATTGTCCGAAAACGATGCGCAACATTCGATAGAAGCCAATTTTGGTGGTCAAAAGTATCTTTTGATTTCCTACGAAGATATTGTAAGTACCGCTACGACGATTGAACTTTCGAAATGCTCGAAAAATGAAATGAGCTTTTGGTCGTTTCCGAATCTTAAAAATTTAACGGTGAAAGGTGCTGCGCTAAAGCCCACTAGAACGGACTTTTTTGTAGAATATAAGGTTTCAACAACTACAAAAACAATTGAACCAATAGTAAAACTTTATAGCGATTTCAAAAGCCTTATTCGTCTTCCCGAAAATGCGTTTAATGATTTGAACGATATCTATTTAACTGTCGATTTCGATGGCGTAATCTGTCGGATTTTCGACATTGAAAAAGGCGAATTAGTTGCCGACGAGTTTGCAACACCATGGCGGGTAAGTTTACGCCGTTTTAAAAGCATAATTACAAACCAGGGACTTTTGATTCGTGTTTCGAAAAACGGTGATGGAAAATCGAAAGAGAAATTAACTGCGGACGGAATGACTTTGGTTGGAGATAAGAAAGCAGAAGAAATTGTGAAAATAAAAAGTATAAATTTTGAGCCTGAATATAAAATTGTTGTAACAGTGAATATGTAACAGCTAAATTTTCTTATAAATTGAATACAACTCAGAACATGAAAAAACACTACTCCTTAGCATTTTCAACACTAATGGCTAGTAATGTTTGGGCGGTAACTCCATCCAAACCGAATATCATTGTGATTGTTTCGGACGATCATGGATATGCCGACATTGGTATTCAAGGGGCTCGAGTCGATTTAAAAACGCCGAATCTGGATAAGTTTGCACAGGAAGGAACCATTCTGAAGAATGGCTATGTCACTGCTCCTCAGTCAGTACCATCGCGTGCCGGAATTATGTCAGGGCAATACCAACCTAAGTTTGGTGTTGAAACAAACGATGATTTTACAGCACCGGGGGCAATGGATGGGTTTAATAATTTACAGACTATTGCAGATCGTTTAAAAACGGCTGGCTATGTAACCGGAATGACAGGGAAATGGCATCTAGGTCCTGATACAGAAATAAAGAATCATGGATTCGATTATGTGTATCCTAAAATGAGTGCGGCGCATTATCCAGTCAATTTTGACTTGAACGGAAATCTTTTGCCTACACTAACAAACGAAAATACAGGATTGTATCACCTCGATGCATGTAGTGAAGCTGCTCTTGCTTTTATAAAGAAAAATGCAGCTCAACCGTTTTTCCTTTATTTGGCTTATCGGGCGCCACATACCCCATTGGATCCGCCACAGAAGTACCTCGACCGTTTTCCGGGTATCATGCCCGAATGCAGACGAAGAGCCTTGGCAATGATTTCGGCAATGGATGATGGAGTAGGTAGAATTTTGCAATCGCTCAAAGATTTGAACATTGATGAAAATACCCTTATTTTTTATTTTGGAGATAACGGAGCACCTTTAAAAATGACCATGCCAGATTTACCAGACAGCGTTGCAGGATGGAATGGGTCTATCAACCTACCCATGAATGGCGAAAAAGGGATGCTTACTGAAGGAGGAATCCATACACCATTTTTGGTGCGTTGGAAAGGAACTATTCCTGCCGGACAGGTATATGAGAAACCAGTAATTTCGCTCGATATTGCTGCTACCGCTGTCAGTCTAGCCGGACTGCCCAAAGCACCCGAATTGGATGGTGTAGATCTAATTCCCTATCTTACCAATGCAACTACTAGTACTCCTCACGATGCTTTGTATTGGCGTTGGGGCGGTCAAGCTGCCATCCTGAAAGACGGTTGGAAGTACATTAAAAACGGTGGAAATGAGTATTTATTTAACCTGACAACGGATTTGTCTGAAACAAAGAATGTTGTGTTAGAGAATACGGCATTAAGACTTAGTTTAAAAGATCAACTAAAAACATGGAGCAATACACTCCAAGACAAAGGAATTGAATTTTCAACTACAACCGCAGCAAATACTTACTTCGATTTTTTTGTTGGGAAATCGTTATTTAGTATAACGAATAACCTCAATGATTCACTTACCTGGGAGATTGCAGGACTGCCAGTCGCTGGGGATAATAGAGTATGGTCAACTGATGCCAGAGCGCTTCATATTCCGGTAACACCTTTTACATTCTATGGTGATACATTCGTTATTGAAAATGGAGGAATGTTAGATTTTAATATCAATGCTCCGATCGTAACTTTCAATAATTTGACGCTCAATGGTGGACAAATAAACCATAATAAGGCACTGCTTTGTAGTATTAGTCTAAATAATAAGACTTTCCTTTTGAATAATGGTAGCATTAAGGCTGGTGCCATATCTACCAATCGTGACATCCGTTTTCAAAATGCGAATCTAAAAGGGAACGGTACGATAAATATTATAGGTTATGACACTTCTGGTGCCGATGTTGAATTCATGTCAACTGTAAATACAAAAGGCTTTACCGGAGTGTTTGATATCAATAACTTTGGTGTGTTGAATTTATCAGCAATACCATCACAAAATGCTTCGTTTGGTATCAAACTTTCAGGAACAGGTAAATATACGAATGATGCAGATGTGGCGGTAACTTCATTAAA
>CAIYOZ010000158.1 GCA_903927945.1 uncultured Bacteroidales bacterium
AAGTTGGATGAAGCAAACCTACAACAGCAACACCCCTAAAAGTCCCTTGGGAAAGGCCATTAGCTATGCTTTTGGCATGTGGCCCCGTATCTGTCGCTATTGCAAAGAAGGATATTACCATATTGACAACAACGCCGTTGAGAATGCCATTCGTCCTATCACTCTGGGGCGCAAGAACTATTTGTTCTCGGGCAATGACAGCGGGGCGGAAGATAACTGCATATTCTATAC
Organism: uncultured Bacteroidales bacterium; assembly: GCA_903927945.1. Taxonomy (GTDB): domain Bacteria; phylum Bacteroidota; class Bacteroidia; order Bacteroidales; family Paludibacteraceae; genus Paludibacter. Next base: position 232 of record CAIYOZ010000158.1, read on the forward strand.
TTTGCTGGGAAGCTGCCTGCAAGCAGGTGTTGAACCGAGTCAATGGCTTACAACCACTCTCGAGAAAATACCTTTACTCGAAACCCCTATAAATTGGGAATACTTACTCCCATAGAAATTTAATGAAAAAACGAACTTAGAGAATAGTGTTTACTCTAAGTCCGTTTTTTTGCGTTCTACAAACGGCTGATTTGGGATGCTTACTTTAAAAAAGGGATATCTTATCGGTACAGGGAGTTTAAAAGGATCACTAAAAAAATGACCGGACATTGCTGCACGGTCATTCGTATTGTATATCTCCTATGGAGAAAAGATCTAATGAAAATGATTATTCTATTGAATTATAAATCCACATGGAGTATGTTCATTTAAAGTTCTAAATTTTTCAATCTGAACTCAGGTAAATACCTCTCGAATAATTCGAGCGAGTTATTAGTTTTTTACAATTTTCACGGTTTGAGTGTGTTGGTTTCCTTCCAGCAATAGCAGATACAGCCCTTTATTGAAAGGCTCCAAATTCAGCACAAATCCGGTTTGTCCGGATATTATCGTTGTTTGAAGTTTTACGGATCCTTTTGCATCATAAAGACCTGCCCTCATATACTTGTTTTCGGGCACTGTAACGGACACAGTTTTCAACGAAGGATTAGGGAAGACTTCGGTAGGAATATTGTCATTCGGGTCGTTTATGCCGGTGGCAGGGGTACAACTGCCCACTACATAACTGTCGTTGCTTGCCTGGCTGTTATGCTGTCCACCCGAAGCCAGTGAATAAACGTAGTAATAATAGATCAGGTCTCCTTTGTTGGCGGAGGAAATACGGTACGGAACATTTGGTTTCACGGTATGCGCTCCTACAGTATTCCAGCTGGTGTTCGATTTACTGTAAAAGAAGAGGCAGGAAGTATCGCCATTTCCGGTCACCGAGGGTACAAAGGTAAAAGTGGGATTCGAGGTATCCGTTGACATTTGTACCGTGAAGTCACCATTCGCAGTGGTCAGCAGGCAATTTGATTTCACTACAGCTGCCTTTACGGTCACGGTGGTGGAAAAACTGAGAGTCCCAACGGTGGCTGTTATGGTATAATTTCCTACAGCCTGTGCTGAGAAGTTACCGGCATTATCGATGGTTCCTCCACTAGCTGTCCATACAGGAGTTACGAACATAGGAGTGTTACCCGAGTCATAGCCCAACGCGGTGAAGTTTTGGATCGTACCTGTCGAAATAGTTGGATTAGAAGGCGAAACGATAATTGTCGAAAGTTGTGCCACCGGAGCGTTTACAAAGCCCCCAATCGTAATTTTCACCAGCTGGGGATTCGTATTTTGAATGGTGGAGGAGTTATCGAACACATCGTCATACGCAAAAGCATAGGTCTTTGAATTGATGCTGATATCGCTTTGATGGAAGAACCACACATAGCGGTTAAAGGTATTCTTCTTGAAATACTTGCTGTTGTTGCTCCAGTCCTGGGGCTGGCCACCCGGAATGGTCAGGTCGATGGCACCGCGGTTGATGGCTGCCGAGAATTGGGCCTGAAAAGCCTTGTCGGCAGATTTGCTGGGTGTAAAAAGTACGTCCTGGGCTAGGAATCCCTTGCCCTCGATGGCGTCCTGTGTGACGGGCTCTGCGTTGATCCAGGCCTTTGTCCCATCGGTACCGGTCATTTTCAGCCTGCCACTATCCACTCTGCCCGTGTATTGTCCCATATCACCCAGGCTCACGACCAGTTGATTGGTAGTATAGTAATTCCAAATGCTGTCCAGGTATCCTTTAAAGTAATTTTTTGACACACCTGTCTCGGAGAATTCCTGAAGTTTGGACGGTTGCATGATGATACCTCCCAGGGGATCGGTTCCCCAAAGGTCGGTACGGTAACAGGGGGCAAAGACTGAATTGGCGAAGGTGGTTTGCCAGCGTTGGAGAATGGCCTGGTGAGAGATGAACTCTCCTACCCGGTTATAAGTAGTAGTTGTACCTGATTTGCCAAAGACCTCCAGACCCATGGGATATTGGTAGGCATCCACCCGGGTAGTATTGACCCACAACCCGTTAGAGCCATTGCTTAGTTCTATGATTTCGAAACGGATACCGGCATTCGGGTCGGTAGAGCTTTGTATATTTGGGCCGGCATATCCTCCCGTCTGGTGAAAATGGAACCAAAGTGGTTTTTTAAAGGAGAGAAATATACGGCATCCCGATATCTGGGGTAAGTAAATGGTTTTATTGGCAATATCGCTCAATTTGGTAAACATCGGTGCAAATCCCCAGTCACCCTTTACCTTGTGAAGGGTATCGGACAAATACGACATGGGTACGAGTGCCGGATTAGTGGCGCTATTGGCTTTAAAATCGATCCATACATCCACTGAATCATTTACTTTACCCACCAGTCCAACATAAACATCACTGTCAGCAAAATCAGGAGAATAATTCACAATCTGAAATGGAAGCAGCGTCTGGCTGTTGGCGCTGAATACTGACAGGACAAATAATGCAATGACGCTAAAGAACGGCTTCATGGAAGAAGAAATGGTTTTCTTTTTCATTTATGCTGGTATAAGTAGTTGATTAAAATTAAATGAATCTTCGAAAAATAATTCCGACGAATTTGGAATAATAAGATAAAATCAGCTCATATATCCTAATTATCCTATTGAAATGTTTCAATTTGAAACAAAGGGGTGAACTCATCACCCCTTTGATTCAAATGATTAATGAGTCCTCAAAATAATCTGCCCATGAAAGGCCTTGGTATTCGTATTGTATTTCACCATATACATGCCTGCTTCAAATTGAGAGAGGTTGATTTGGTAATTCTGGGTATCAATCACTTTCTCACTCTTGACCATTTGTCCGGCTACATTGTATATTTCCAGATTCCCGGCTTCCTGAATGCCTGATATCTTGACCAGCCCGGTAGTCGGGTTCGGGTAAAAAGTCAGCATGCTTTGATCGGAAAGTTTGGCAATATTGTTTACCATGCTAATGGTTGTGATGGTGAAATTATCGGAGATACCACCAATAGTCACCCTGACAGAATAGGTGTTGTCAAACTGGGAACCTGTTCCCAGTTTCACACGAATCGTATCATTGTTCTTGACTGTTGAAGGATCGGTGGTATAAAGCCCTTTATTTACTGAATAACTGGCTATTTCGGTATTATTCGAAATAGAAATGGATGTCTGTCCATCAATTCCAGTGACAATGAACGGAGCGGATACCCCTGACGAGAATACATCGGCTCCGGTTTGCGGAGTGATATGAAACTGATCAGGAATAGTATCTTTAGGAGCTTCGAATACCCGGAATTCATATATCGAGGTGTATCCACCCGTATAGGTGGCAGCACCCGAGACAGTCATTCGTACATACCGTGCAACCTGCGGTGCAAATTTTGTAGGGATGGTTAATGCACCGATGGTATTATTTGTTTGATCGGACAACGTAAAGAATTTAACACTGTCAACTGATCCTTCGAGCAGGAATTTATAATCACGGCTACCATAAGGCATAAATTCTGTACTATCAATTTTATAAGAAGCCCGCAAGTCCACTACGAATGATTGCGGGTACTTATTGGTAACACCGGCCCATCGGGTATTGGTGAGCCCATCATTGACATGTGTAATCTCATTCCCCACCTGGAAGGAAGAGCAAGTGATGGGTTTATTCAATGCCAGGTTAGGTGCAGCGAGTGGCGCTTTCTTGGTAGAAATGCTGAATATATCTTTTGTACTCCCGATCGTCACTGTGGCTGAGCGTGTGGTCAGATACAAAGGATCTGAAGTCATCTTCACACGAAGCTGATCACCATTACTTACGGTACCATTGGCTGAGGTAAAAGCGCCTCCATTGATGGAATAAGTAGCAGTATATCCGGTTGCCGAAATCTGGATAGGCTGAGGCAACACAACGCCAGAAAGGGTAGTTATCGACGATGTTATTTCTGTATTCACTTCTGCATTGACCACATCATCAAAATGGAATGTAGGTACAATTGGAGGATCGGTCGCATTCACTGTGTATCCCTGAGGACGTTGTACGGTTAATCCATCAATCAGATTAAAAGCCTGGGACGTAACAGTAGAAGTAGCAGAAGTCAATCCGGCGGCACTTGCATTGAGTGTGAAACTCCCGGCTGTGCGTGTTGCACGCACAAAGACACGGTTGATACCGCATTCGGTATGTAACGTATCCTGATACACACTGTATTGAATACCGCTGTTATAACCTCCCAGGTAGGTTCCCTGTCCGGAATAGGTAAAACTAACCTTGCCATCCTGGGTAGGGACACGAATGCCATTGGCATCCACTACTTCCACATCAAACATGGCCACATCATTTCCATCGGCAATGAAACCTGTTGGGCCTAATACCGGAGTAAGCTTTAATTTCGTGGCTGTTCCGGCCGAAACTATCTGTCTGGTTTTTTTGGCAACACCGGCCACATATCCTGTAGCTACAATTTTACCCGGCATCCAGGCTACATTAGCGAACGTATATTCAAACTGATTCGCCTTGACACCCATTCCATAATCCTTGATCAGTTTACCGGAAGGATCGTACGTTGCAAGGCTTACATTTTCCATGTTTGAAACGACGTATACCGGCTTAATGGTGCCTGCGGGATAAGTCCAGTGACCCAATAGTTCAATGTCGGTGGTATCACTTTGAGCTGCTTTCATGGCATAATACGATTCTTTTGGCAGACGTGCTGCATCCATTACTCCACTTACCCTGCACACTTCAGTCTTGGACATTCGTCCATGGCTTACTCCATCCGCAAAGATAATCTTGGCACCTCCGCACATGATGGAACTTAATCCAAGCCCTCCCCTTAATGACCAACGATCGTTGTATTTTTTGACGTTGTTGAGTGCCAGGTCTTCACAACTATTGTAGAGGAAATCATCAACCGGAAATTCTACAATCGTATTGGAGGTATCGGCTATGTTTTTATACCCGTAACTTGGTGGCGAATATTTATCCCAGACCCTGCGGGGACATTCCCCACGGGCGTATTCCGCATCCCAGACAGGGACAGTGGAAGAACCTCCAAGTCCATCCATGGTTGACCCGTATTCTTCAATACCCGCCAGGGTAGCATCGACAGAACGGGTACCACTAAAACGACCTCCGTTGGGGTCCCAGGTCTTGCGTACATTCAGCATATCCTGCATATGTTCAGGAAGTATTTTTTGATTCCCGCCTTCAAAGAACACAATGGAGGGATTATTCCGGTAGAAAATTGTCAGGGCACGCATCACTTCCACCCGTTGATCCCATTGGCGGCCGGTAGCATCCGACTCACCATCCCCAGCCGGACAAGCATAAATAGTTCCAAACTTGTCGGCTGCCTCCACATCTCTTTTACGGGGACCGCAATGCATAGGTCGAAGGAAATTACCGTTACTTAGTTTCATCAGGCTGAAATCATATTCAGCCATCCAGTTAGGAGCAACGCCCAGCGTCACCCATTCCATGGTAGTACGGGGAGCATATCCTTTCAGGTATAAGAAGTTTCCATTGATGGATAATCCTTCTGCCACATTAAAGTCCACTTTACGAACTCCCAATGGAGTCTGATACACATCAAGCACTTTCCCTGCACTGACCAGCTGAGAATATACTTTATAGAGATTGGGGTAACCCGGCGACCAGAATTTCACATTGGTGAGGGGAAGCGTGGTGGTGAGCGTCTTTGTTTCACCACCTTTAAATCCATTTGCAGGCACTGTATCGCAGGCAACCAGTAAGCCATCCCTGTCGACAATGGCAACTACATAATCTACCTTAACTGAATCGGCATTGCTGTTCATGACCTGCGCTTCCACGGTAATATCTGCCGAGCGTGCACCTATATTGATATTCGTCGGATACACGTAAGTTCCGGTAGTTCCAAGATTATTATATAATGGCAGGGTCTGATATACCTTATCCATCACATGGAGGTTTACGTTGCTTACAATTCCTCCGATATTCGGATCGAATGGGGGTGTATTCCATGTATAAGAGATTCCTGTAGCCACTTCTTTGTATCCTAGTGTGTTATCCACTTTGACTGCCAATACGTTTTCAACAGCTCCAAAATTTACATAGGCTGATATATCGATTCCACAGGGAGTAATCCCATCTTCGTGACGTCCAACCCAGGCTCCGTTGATATAGATCTCTCCTGCCTGGCGGATACCTTCAAATTCAACAATCACTTTGCGTCCGCTTAATGCTGCATCGAGTTTAAAATGCTTGCGATACCATGTCTTTCCGGCCCATCCATAATGTCCGCTACCCGTGATCCAGGTATTAAAAAAATCGAAGTCATTATACGTATGAGGCAGACTTACAGTCTTCCAGGCTGCATCCACATAGGAAACCAGTTGTGAGTTTGCGACATCGGCCTTATTAAATTTCCAATCGTAGTTCAGGTTATATTTGATTCGATTGTTCGAGGGGGGCGTATAAATCCCGCTAGCCGAAAGAGAGATTGCCATGCAAAAAAACACTGAGAATAACAGGAAGGTTGACTTCATATGTAGAAATGTAGAAAGTGATTGCTTTTTAAAACATCCTAAAGTGATGTAGGATCACTTTAGAATGTTTTATTAATTAATTTAGTAGAATACTGTGAAAGATTATTTCTTGGTCATTTGATGTGTTTCCACCTTACCATTGCTATCTGTTATTTTCACGAGATAGTTTCCGGATGGAAGCATAGACGTATCAACCGAATTCTTATTTGAAACGCTCAACATTTCCTGTCCTGCCATGTTAAGAATAATCACCCGGGTGGGTTGATTGTTGGCTTCAATGGTGATATGATCGTTAGCAGGGTTTGGGTAAATCCTGTACTCATCATCTGCTTTCACCTCGCTCACTCCTGTTCCAGGTGAAAGTGCAGGTCCTGTATAGGTTTCTGTTGATACTCCCCGTTGATAAACACGGACGTAATCGACATACATATTGGCATCCCCGTTAGCCAAAGCTGTTATCTTACCAATGTTCGAGTTCCCGGTGATTCCTGTAAAGTTCCCCCCGATGGCCAGATTGAAGATCACATAAAATGGCAGATTGAAGTAGTGGGCAGAATTGCCGGCTACATCAGCACCGTTAATAGCCAGTGTATTATAGGGTTTGTTGTTTGGATATTTATCCAGGTCGAGATACATACTGATGGTATCCCCCCAAATCACTGTAAACAAATGGAAATCATCCTGCAAACCATAACTATTGGTAACGGCAGTTCCTGTATTTGGATACGCTCCACCGTTCCAGCTTTCACCCCAGTGGCACCATCCGCTAAAATACTTATCCTGCGTTCCGGCATTTATTCCGTTGGTATTACCCATTTCCATAATATCCATCTCACCGCATTTAGGCCATCCCACACTAGCATAGTCCTCTCCCATCATCCAGAAAGCCGGCCAGAGTCCGTTCGCTGTATGAGGCAACTTGATACGGGCTTCTATCTTACCATGTGTGAAATACATTTTGCTGAATGTCTTGAGGCGACCGGAAGTACATACACTCCCTAAATAATTTTCCTTTTTAGCAGTAATGATTAAACAATTGGCACCACTGACAGGCTCTGCTCCAACAGTAATATTTTCACGTTTGTAATATTCCATTTCATTATTACCACCACCACCGCCATTTAATTCCACCACCCAGTTATTGGTTTCATCGAGTGTGGTGCCATTAAACTCATCTGCCCAAACCAAATGATAACCGGTCCTTACATTGTCTGTTCCTGAAGTGCTTGCCGGTGATTTGTACGGATACGATTGGGCAAATGCCCCATGGAAAGTGAATAGTAAAAAAGAAAAGAGAAAAAGTTTTTTAAAATGCTTCATGATAATGATTGTGAGAATGTTATTTGGATAAAATGAATATTCTATATAAAATGGCTTGTTAGCCAACTTCTTTTTTTACCTTAAAATCAAACGAAGTAAATGCAAGGTTCACAGAGAATATTCTCCATGAACCTTGAAAAATTATTGTTTTACTAATTTTTGAGTGGATACCTGTCCGTTCGCCAACTTCACTGTAATAAAATAGTTACCTGCTGACAGATCACTGGTATCTACTGATTTTACCAACCCGTTTGTGGTGATTGACTTAACGGTTTGACCCAATAAATTACTGATAGATACCTGACTGATTTCTGTTGTCGCACTGACAGTTAATCTGTTTGCAACCGGATTCGGGTAACAATTCACACCAAATGATCCATCAACCGTTGAGATACCGGTAACATCACTGTATAAATAGAGATTGTCCATATACACTGTTTTACCACCCGACCCTGTAAATTTAAACTGGATGATATTGGATTTGTCTACACCTGTAAATGATGAAAGCAACAAGTCAAAACTATTCCAGGCATTCAGGTTAAGCGGTGCAAGGGCTACAGAGAATTCCTTATTTGGGGTAGCCGGACTGATGGGTGTTACCTGCAAAGTTGTTTCATCCACCGGATATATATCCACGTGCAATTTATTCATGGCGCTTGCATCCACAAAAGTTGCAAGAGCTATGCCCTGATAGTTCAAATTCATGTATTTAATGGTATTGTTTCCTCCCAATTGAACCAAACTTTCATTTGTTGCCTGATTCCAGCCAGGATTAAAGTCGGTCCCGGTTACACTGGTATAGGCATCACTGAAAATTGAAATCACCTTAGTGGCATCAGTAGTCGGTGTTGGCGCAGCGGGAAGTGGTGTCAGGGTAGTGGCATTCACAACAATCGGGCTGTTTGCAGCAACATTCCCGGTTGGATCAGCTGCAGCCACCGAGAACGTGTAGGCAGTTGATGCATTCAATCCTGAAATCATAACCGACTTTTGAGTTCCGGTGATTCCGGCAGTTGTGACCACTGTAGGAGTAGCTCCATACGAAATAGTATACACAATGGCTCCCGAATTGTCGGTGGCATTGAGTAAAAGTTCCACTGCATCCGAAGCGACTGCACCCTTGGTGGCAGTAAACGCTGCAGGAGCTTGTGTGTCAGGTGTCGGATCACTATTATAGAAATACAAATTATCCAAATAGACTGTATTTCCACCTGCGCCCACAAATTTAAACTGGATCAGATCACTGACAGATAAACCCTGGCTTGTAAATGCTGTTAATGGGATATCATAACTATTCCAGACGCCTAAATTCAGAGGCGTTAACGCGAATAATTTCTCACCGGTGGTAGCACTGATGCATGATACTGTTAATGACGTTTCATTCGGTGAAAAAGCATCCACATGCAAAAAGTTCATCGGCAATGCATTGACGGGACTTCCAAATTGTATGCCCTGATAATTCAGGTTCGTCATCTTCAATGTGTTGTTACCGGCAATCTGAATAATGGCATCCGAACCTGTTTGATTCCAGTTTGGGTTAAAATCGGTTCCGGCCACATTGGTATAGGCATCGCTAAAAATAGAAATCACTTTTGGTGCGGCATATACCGGAGGTATCGGTGCTGCGGCAATTGGTTCGCCGGCAGCAGAATAAGTGTAAGTATATATTTTACCGATAAAGCCATCTTTCAATGCTGCTGCCTTAATGGTTCCTCCTGCAAAATTAATTGGCGCACTGTAAACCGGACTTGAAGAAACAGGATCAGTTCCATCCATGGTGTAAACCATGGTAGCACCTGCTGCATCAACAGGTAGAACGGTGGTAGGAGTCAATGTTAACGTGATATTTGGGTCGGTTCTGTATTGACCTGATGCAGGGGTTGCCGTTGGAGTAAATGCTCTGAAGTCATAAAATTTATTAACTCCGGTCCCTGTATATGTGTAAAGTGTTGGAGTGGCAGTAGAAACCGTCAGATCTTTTATTATTGAATTTAAAGCCTTCGTCCCGGCCAACACAAATACTTTACCTGCAGTCATATTAACCGTAAAACCACTAAGGGTCATCGTATTTGGTGCAGCATTTGTCGGTCCATAAGAAACAGCAATTGAACTGGCATCGTTTCCGGCTACATTAAGTGTTGAATTTGAAAAATTCAGATTTAATGGACCAACTAAATTAAATGCGACAGCTTTTGCAGAGACGTTGAAAGTACAGCCTGTGGCGCTCATCAAATTTCCATTTGAAGTAGCATATTTAACTATACTTGCAGCATTAGTTGTTCCATTTACAGTGAAAGTGGAGTTTGACAAATACAATTTAGTAGCCGTATTATCCACACCGCTTCCTGAATTAGCATATATGATCGGTGCATTCCCGGTAACAATATAGGATCCACCGGTAATGTTGGTTGTGAAAGCACCGGTAATTTTTATAATTCCGGTTGTGGTAGAGCTGCTTATCTTAATATTTCCACCTATTGTTGTATTTGCAGCAATTATTAAAGAAAAATTATTGGCATCCATGACAATAGGATGAGTGGCATCCGGTGTCATTGTCAACGCTGTATTGATCGTAATATTGGCTAATAACTTAATACGTGTCGTGTCTGTTGCTGTGAGAGAAGTAGTATAGGCAGCCTGCAAATCGGCTAATGTACTTACACTAATAGGCAAATTGGCCGGTAAACCGGAAACAGTATAGTTAAATGTATAGACAGTAGGATCGATATAACCATTTTTCCCTATACATGCTTTAAGTATCGTGGAAGGAGAGTTGGCCGGAACTGAACCACCTGTTGCAATAGTCGGGCTTGCAGTGGTTGGGTTGACCACATTACTATAAAAAATGCTCGCTTTTGCCATACTGGCATTACCCGAGGCGGTAAACGTTACATTATTAGCCGGATAGGTCATACTGCTTCCATCAACAGGACTGGCTGTCAGCACAGCACCCCGCATATCCAACACAGCAGCACCCGTATTATCCAGTTTATAAGGATTTGAAGAAGTAATGACTACATTCTGCGAAGTGGAAGGAATGACAATTAACGAGGAAGCTCCTCCGCCCACCAAAGCAGCATCAGTACCGTTGGTGGAACTGGTAGTGATCGTGGTATTATCGCCGATGATCAGCGAATTCACACCCAGTGATTGAATTCCGTAAGCTCCGTTTCCGGAAGCAGTAATTGTTCCTCCGGCAAATGGCTTGATGGTATTGGCAATATTGGTCACCCCATCGGTCAAAGCCAGTGCCCGGGTATTATCACCCACGGCAGAAATAGTTCCACCCCGTAACACCAATGAGAAGCTGTTCAATACATTCAAGGCATAGGCTGTGGTGACTCCGGTAGCTACCACACTGATGGTTCCTCCGGATACATAAATCCAACCGGCATTGGCAATCACTGCCGATGTTCCCGAAATGGAAGTGGTTGATTGGATAAGTCCTCCATTGATGCGGATAATCCCCCTGCTTAAATTTGCGATCACGGTAGAGGTTCCTAAAATGCTTACGTTAGCACCAATACGCAGGATCGTACTATCTGCGGTTACATTGTCGCCAATGGAGATAATTTTAAATTGGTTGGTATTAATGGTGATTGGATCGGTTGCATCCGATTCCAGCGCATACGTTTGATGTGCCACCATTCTCACCGGCATATCGGTGGTCAGGTTAATGGTTCCACCCCCTACTGTTTTCAGGGAATCAAACACCGTCCGGAACCTTAACGAGTCCGTGGTTATAGACTGGGCAACCATCGATGCACTCAGGCAGCAAAAGAGTGCTAGCAAGAGAGTACAAAAAAATGTTTTTGTTGTTAGCTTCATAATATCTAAATTTAAAGTGAAAATTTTGGAATTGAAATGTAAAGAATAAATCACGAGACTGACATTTTAAAGTCAGCCTCATGATTAGAAGAATTTAAAGAATAACCTTTTGAATGGAATTGTCTTTATGTGTGGTTACATGAATGATATAAGCACCGGTTGCCAGGTTTATTTGACTACCAATGTTTACTTTTTGATGATTTAACACTACTCCACTCAATGAAACGACGTCAATACTTCCTTCGACTTTTGAAATTAGTCCATTTTTTGTAACAGTAAAAGATGAAGCTGAACTATTCAATTCATTAACAGCAGTAGCTATTGAAGTAATATCAGCTGTCAATCCCGTTGGTTGGGTTACAGTATAGTTGGCCGTTGGAGCGGTAAATCCGGTAACCGTAATACCTACTGCTGTAGCAGCATTGACATCATTAAAAGTCGCTAATGGAGTACCTGTCACCGCAAACATTTCACCATTTACCAAGCCTACATATGCAGGTGTACCTGATAATGTAGCTGCATTAGTGCCATCATACGGTTTACTAACACCCGAAAGACCGGTAATAGTAAGTGGAGCCAGTGTAATGTCAGCAGTCGGACTTGGTTGTGTAATCGTGTAATTTGCCGAAGGCGTCAAAATACCCGTAACAGTAATTGGTTTAGCTGTAGCAACATTTGCGTCTGCAAAAGTGCCAGCAGGTGTACCTGTGACTGTAAATGTTTCACCATTTACCAATCCAGCATAAGTTGGTGTTCCGGTTAAAGTAGCCGTATTTAAACCATCATACACTTTGGCAACACCAGTTAGGCCTGTAACAGTTAGTGTTTTTGTATTTACTGATAGAGTTTGAGCCATATCGGTTGCAGCATTAAATGCCACATTTCCAACTTGCGAAGCTGTAATTAAGGAATTACCAACACCAAGAACATGAATTTTCCCGTTTACAATCGTTGCAACTGATAAATTAGAACTTCCATAAGTTGGAATTAATCCTGAACTTGAAGTTGCCGGAGCAAAATCAGCATCACCGTACACTTTTGTTGGAGCAGCAAACGTAATGGTTTGATTAGCTTTTACTGTAGGTACTGTAAGAGAATATACACTTGAGCTGTTTACTCCATTTGCACGAACCCGATAATAGTAAGTTGTTCCAGGTGTTAAACCTGTAATTACTTGAGAAGTTGAAGTACTTGCTACATTTAAATTATCATATCCTGCAACATTATTTATCTGAGAAATCCTGATATTATCAATAAGAATACGTTTGGCTACATATGGTTCTACAATTTTTATTTTTGATAGCGCAGTTCCACCAATAATAGAATACGTTTTTGTTGTCATAACCGATGGCGTAATTGTATCAGTTCCACTAATTGGAACAAAGTTTACACCATCTGCAGCATGAAAGACTCTAAAACCTACTGCAGCATCTGTTGAATACTTTCCACAGTCAAAAGTCAACGTGGCATTTCCACCATTTCCTGATAAATCTAATGTTGGAGTAGTAAGGTATCCAATGCTACCGCCACCACTGTATCCAAGTCTTAAAGAACCTCCTGCTTGATATGCAAATCCTGATGACCAACCTGGAGTTTGCATAAAATTATTCACTGTATTTGAAATGTCGTTTGCATCCGATGCTGTAGGAGTACCTAATAAACATTTTTCAAAATTCTCGGTAAATGGGAAAAATGATGTTGAGTTTACATCCAAACTATAACTGGTTGCACCCGGAACTGCATTCCAATTAGCTGTAAAACCATCACTCAAAACATTTGATGCATCAGCAGCAGTGGGAGCAGGTGAAAATGCTCCGGTTGCCTGGTAACCGGTTAACGCAGTAGAATAATTAGTTATTAGTCCGTTACCATTATAACTGTAAACAGCATAGTAATAAACTGTATTGTCAATAAACCCGGTTTGGTCATAACCACTCCATGGAGACGTTCCAACATATACAACTTGATTAATACCCGAACCAATATTTGTTTGATTTAATGTGTAAGTTGAACCTATTACAGGTGCCCCTGTTACTGTCGAAGATGTATTCCTTAGTACTAAATATCCTGTTGGCGCTAAAATTGGTGCAGTAAAAGATGTTTTAAAACCAGTTGAACCAATTGAAGAAAATGCTAATGCACTTGGAGCTGTAGGAAGTGCAGCAATTGTTGACTGACTCGAAGTTGCAGTTACAGACGTTAAATAATTATACGTCCCTGTACTACCATTGAATTCATAAACTGCAACATAATAAGTTGTTCCTGCATTTAATCCTGATATTGCAACATTACTTCCGGTTGAATTATATACAACATAGTTCCCTGTTCCAATTTGTGTACCGCTCTTAAATATTGAATTTGCGGTATAGGCCGTTCCATCAATAGGGTTACTATCTACAGCACCAGACTCTTTTAGTAAAACCAATCGATTTGTTCCATTTCCATTCGCCCAACCAATTGTCATTCCTGTTGTTGTTAAAGCAGAAAAAGTAATAGTAGAAGCTTGTGTTGTCGGTTCTGCTGCAAATGTGGTTGCATTTGCAAACATGCCGGAAGAATATACATTTGATCCATTAACCGACCAAATTTTATAATAGTATACTGTACCTGGGGTAAGCGATGTATGGCTAAATGGAGATGTGCCACCGTTATAAATAATCGTTCCACCTCCTGATAATGCATCTCCCGAATTATAAACCGTTCCATCTACTGGATTCCCAAAAGTATTTGTTGAATTCCAGGCAATCAACACATTATTATTGGTTGCATTTGGAGTAAATGCAATATTGATTTGAGATGAGGATATTCCAGCAGAACTTACCGATACCGGATCTGCAACAGAACTTGCAGCATTAGTATTGGTTGTAACTTTTGTAACTGAAGACTGTAAAGCAATACCTGCCAAATCCTCTGTGACTAAATAAACATCATAAGTTGTACCGGCTGTAAGTCCTGTAATATTGTTTGTATATATTGTGTTTGCAGCGGAACAGGTAATTGTACCTTTAAGATTTGATGCCAATGTAGTTCCTGCTGCGTTTTGTCCTGCTTTAACTTGTGCCGGACTTGGAGCTGCAGCACCACTCGATAAAACTACATAATAAGCTTTTCCCGGTTCATTTATGTTTACATTTGAAGTGAATCCACTTGTTGTTTGTAAATTAAATGATGGATAACTAGGAGTCCAAACGGGAGCGATATTATAATTAAAAGTGGAAACGACCCCTACAGTTACTGATGATGGTAATATATAAGGAGCAACTTTTAATACTGAAGAAACAGGAATGGTTATAGCACTGGAATAAGTTGAGCTGGTAGGTGTTGGATCAGTTCCATCTAACGTATAAACCAATGAAGCGCTAACTGCTGTTCCTCCTGCAGTAACTCCATTTATTATATTAGAGTATGTATCGCTAACAGCACCGCTGTACTGAGTTATTAAATCTGTTCCGCCTGAAAGAGTAACAGATTGTGACGAAGAATATGTTCCACTTGCAACACCCGGCGTAATGGATGTAGAATTTGCATAATTATTAATCACAGCTCCGGCAACAGTTTTTATACCAACAGTACCTCCAGTTATATTGGCTGTTTTAGTAGCTATATTTATTCTACTTCCTGCTATAACACTAATACCATTTGTTTTGCCATATATTGTTGGAGAACCGCTAATCCAAAGTAGACCTACTGTTGCAGAATTTAAATAAATGGCTGTTCCTCCGCTACTGGATGTCTGTATTATACCTCCGGTGATATATAATTTTCCACCACCAGTTCCTCCGGTATTATCTATAGTTATTACATTTGGTCCAGTGGAAGTAGATGTATTTTGAATTGTCCCACCAGAAATTCTACATATTGATCCATTCGTAATTTTTATATTAGTTGGGTTGCCAGCTCCAGTTGTTGAAATTGTACCACCAGTAATGGTCACTGTACCACCACTTGCAAGTATGGTTGGATTACTGCCATTAGTTATAATTCCTGCATTTACAACTAAATTTCCACTGGTATTGACTGTAATTGCACTTGCAATTCCTTCTGTAATTGTTACATTATTTCCTATGGTAAGAGTTCCTGCGGTAACAGTTATTGGAGCACTCGCTGTACCAATAGTTATTGTTACCGGATTTGCAGAAGTCATATTAAAATCCGCATTAACTGTTATGGGACCTGTCACAACAATAGTTGAAGGGCTTCCTGTAGTATTTGCTAATCCAAACTGAGTTTGAAGATCAGCAAAGGTAGCTACATTTACACTACCAGCAGCTTTTAATTCAGATACTGATAATCCCCATAAAGATATTGCCAGCACGATTAGTTTAAAGTAGTTTGTTTTTTTCATTTGGAAAATTGTAATTAAAAATAGTGAATATTTACTTGGTTGTTTTTTTAGAGTAAAAAGGGTAATAACAGTCCGCAGGCATTTCTTCCTGCGGACTGGAAAGGATTATAATTTTACTATTTTTTGTGTACCCGACTGACCGTTAGCCAGTTTCACGTTTACAAAATAATTACCTGCTGATACGGCACTTAAATCAATTGATGTTGAAGTGCTGTTTACCAGAACTGATTTAACGGATTGTCCCAATGTATTACTAACTGTTACCGAATAGATTTGAGTTTCGGCAGACACTTTTACATTACTGACAACCTGACTTGGATAACATTTGAATAAATTAGAAGCAGCAACTTCCGAAATACCGGTTGCATCGGTATAGAAATAGAGATTATCCATGTAGAAAGTGCCAAAACTAGCCGTAGTTACAAAACCGACTTGCTTTAAATCTTTCTTTGATAACATGACAAAACTGCTCAAAGGAATATCTTTACTATTCCATTGATTTAGCGTAAGAGTTCCCAAAGAAGTCCAACCTGTTGATGCTCCGCTAGAAATTGACTCAAATTGAAGACCAATATCCATTGTTGATATAGGATAAACGTCTACATGTATAAATTTCATACCGGTAGCATCAAAAGGAGTCGCTAAAAAAGTTGGACTTCCACAACCGCCTGCACTGGTTGATACTACTTTTTTACCATTGTTACCACCTGGAAATGTGTAATCAGCAAAAGTCATCATCCACCAGTTACTCCATTCAGTGACTGTAATAGCGGGAGTATAAGCATCGCTGTATATCGATTTTACTTGTGCTGCAGGTCTGGTAGGAGTCGGAGCTGCGGGCATAACTGTTAAAGTAGTAGCCGTTACTACAATTGGAGTAGCAACAGCATTTCCGGTACGATCTCTGGCAACTATTGAGAAACTGTAATCTGTTGAACCTGCTAATCCATCAACAGTAAATGAACTTTGAGCTCCTGATAATAACCCACGAGTAGTAACAGTTTTTCCACCATAAGTAATATCAAAGAAAACAACACCGGAATTATCGGTAGCATTTAATGAAAATGTTACAGCATCAGCAGCAACAGCTCCTTTGGTTGCCGTAAAGGCGGTTGGAACTTGATTATCAGTTGCATCTGTCCAAAAATAAATATTATCCAAGTAAATTGTTTCCATTCCTGTACCACCCTTTGTGCCTAACTGGATAATATCGGACATATTCACACCTGTGAAAGATGAAACGGGTATGTCAAAGCTATTCCATTGATTTGCAGTTAGAGTCAAAGCTGCATCAGTTTCTACCGGACCCGAGCTGATTGCACCAATACTTAGCGTGGGCAAGTTGGAAGTAAACACATCGACATGCATATATTTCATATCAGGTACGATCAAATGATTGGCTAATTGTGTTCCCTCATAAGTAAAACTTGTATATTTCATAATGTTATCGGTCCCGCCAACTTGAATTGTTGAAACAACTGTTGGTTGTTGCCAATTCGGGAAGAAATTTGTTCCCGGATCGGCACTTGGATAAGCATCACTAAATAAAGAAGCTACTTTATTGGCTGCACGTGTAGGAGTTGGAGCAGATGTGGTAGGATCTGCTGCTTTTGCAACAAATGTCATTGTTAAGCAAATGATAACAGCGAATAATTTTTTGTGTAAATTTTTTGATTTCATTAGATAATTGGTTTTAATGATTATTAGAAAATAATTATAGAGAATTTATGTGTTTTTAATTCCGGTGAAAAAATCAATACGTAAAAGTGTCACTCATAAGCTGTGTTATTTTACTATTTTAAGTTGACAAGTTTGATTCTCTGAGTTGGTATGCAGGATATAAACACCCTTAGCATAATTTTCAACGTTTATTTTTGTAATCGCCGGCAAGTTACTTTTCGAAATCAGTAGTTGCCCTGAAGTATTAAACAGTTCAACTTTTTGACTCCCTGTCCCTTGATTGTCAATGTACAGCACTCCGTTTTGCACGATTGCCGTCATCTTTTTTTTTAAAACATTGGGAGTCCCCGTTCCCGTTGCTTCTGCATCCGTTACCGGCGTGATATGGATAAAATCGATCTTGGCATTGGTAGCTCCTGTGGATGGTTTTACTACCAGTGTCCCGACTGTCACATGGGTGTAGGCAGTACCGGCACCAAACTTATTGGCGGTGGTGGGTATGAAATCCCCTATGGTGACTCCGTTGGCATCTACTTTATCATAGCTGTCGGTGTAGCTCGGGTCTCCTACAGCGATAGACACTTTGTACCATTGGTTTGGCAATGCAATGGACCACGACGAATTCGCCGTGGTTTGCATTTGCATAAAGGTATCAAATCGTTTGTCAGTTGCCACCATGCGTTCACGGGTGTTCGCAGTAAGGTTTGCATTCCAGCCGTAACTATACGTGTTTCCACGGTCGCCATAAATAGAACCGTCGTCTTTCAGGTAACCTGTTGGGGTGACTGTGGTACTTGTTTTCTGGAAATTAATCTGAATTTGTCCGACAGGAACATCGGGATAAACCGGCAGCGGAACTGAATTGGTACAAGTCCAGGATGTATTGTCAGTATAATCAACACCACTTACTGTTGAAACAGCACTAATCTGATTTAATCCAAGATTCATGATGATATTATCCCATATAAAAATATGATTGGTTGAAGTCAATGTTCCGATCAGTGTTCCATTTACGCTCAGAGTTACCGAAGGACAATTTGAATATATTTTCACCGTACAAACAGTGTTTGGACGGGTAGTATACCGGCGGCTGGTGATATATACAAAAGGATCTTTCTTGTTCCAATTGGCTTTATAAATATAGAAAGCATCTTTTTTCACTGAACGGTCGAAGGTGATCAATCCCTTGTCATTAATCCCTGGTTGCGCACCCTCGTTGCGTCCATCGGAACCAAAGTCAAACGCTGCCCAGACTGAAGATTCCCAAAGATAGGGACGTGAATTGATCATAGCGATATATTGCTCATGAAACAGGTTCTGGTATTCTTCCGGGTGATAAGCCCCACCCGCACTTGGCTCAGCAGCAGGATATTCATGGTGGGTTATATTGGCACCACAACCATACTCGCTCACCCCGATTTTTACGGTTGGATATTTCACATGTAATCCATCCAGGGTCGAACCAAAAACATCCGTCGTATTATAATACCAACCATCATACCGGTTGTTCGAATAGACATCCGGAATCCAGTTCGAAGGTTTCTCAGCATACATGGCTGCCAATGTTGTCAGACGATAACTGTCTTCCGATTTGACAATGGAATTCATCTGGGTCACTGTCGCTACCGGATCAATTCCTGCCTGATATTCTATCTCGTTGGACAATCCCCAAAAAATGACACTTGGGTGATTGTATTGCTGGCGAAGCAGTTCATACATCTCAGACGAAGCATTCTGACGGTAAATGATATTGTCAGCGGTGGTGGTTCCCACACTGTTCACGTCCGGTATTTCTGCCCAGCAAATAATCCCCAGTGAGTCCAGGTAATTGTAGGTAAAGTCACCATGTTCGTAATGCGATAACCTGAAATAGTTCATTCCCGTTTCACGTATCAGGTCAATGGCTTCCTTGCGGTCGGCATCCGTCACGGCATGACCCTTATCTTTCTTTTCTTCGTGCAAACAAACCCCGCGTAACGGATAGGATTTGCCATTCAGGTAAAACCCGGTGTTCGGGTCGACACTAAAGAAACGCAATCCCAACGGTTGTACAGAGGTATCAGTTAAAACCCCGTTCACATTCAAGGCAACTTCCACACGGTACAAATAAGGATCGAAAAGGCCATTCCATAAATGAGGATTCGAAAGGGTAGTTGCCAACGTGGAGGTAAGGGTATCATTCGCAGGGATTGTTTTCACATCCGTCAGCGTTTGTACAATTCCTCCCAGTGAATCCTTCAGGGTGATGACCACAGTAGCTGTGGCAACTGTTGCACCTGAGTTCCTCAATTTAGTCCGTATATTTAGATTGGCGCTGGTGGCCGATACGTTGCTTTGTTGAATGATCACTCCCGGTTGGGCTACATTGATAGGAACCATCGAAAGAGAGTTCGAAATCGTCACATTTGGATTGATATGCACCGGGTTGGCCGTGATAAGTTCCACATTCCGGGTAATACCCCCATAGAAGGTAAAATCTGCTGAAAGAGGTGGACAAAGTATGGTCGCTGAATTATTAACCTGTACGGCAATCACATTATCCTGGCCTAACACAACCTTGTTGGTCACATCAAACATGAAGGCAGAATATCCCCCGGTGTGGGTGCCCATCAACTGACCGTTGACGTACACGGTGGCAGTTGTGCAAGCTGCTCCTATTTTTAGGTAGACAATTTTTCCGGCATCCGAAGCTGGTACTACCACATGTTTACGGTACCATCCGATCCCCCGGTAATAATTATTCCCTCCGTCCTGACCATCCTGGGCATTCCAGGTATGAGGTAAATTGACAGTATCCCAGGCTGTATCATCAAAAGTGACCTGCTCGGCACTGGTAACTGTGGCTTTGGTAAATTTCCAGCCTGTATTGATGCTGGTGCTTTCTTTGGCAATCAGGTTTGCTGCTAAAACAAATCCAAGTAGAAGTAGCATACCTTTTTTTGATAAAGTTGGGAGTAATTTCATCCTATTTTTGTTAGATTTCATTTGTTTGGATATAAGAATGACAAAATTTAATCGAACCAACACAGTTCAAACGGATTAAATTTTGTCAAATCTTGTGTGTTAATATCTTGAATATTATTTAATTACTTTAGTGGATATTGATCTACCGTTTTCAAAGGTAAGGTGGACAAGATAAATTCCATTATTTAATTCTTTAGTATCAATTTGTTTTTCAGTAGTCCCTTGATAAACAATCTTCCCAAGGGTATTGAATATCTTGATTTCTTTTGTGTTTTCTGCTGAACTGATATGAAGTATATCTTTTACCGGATTGGGGTAAACCGCTTGTTTATCTTCTACAACTGCTTCGACTTTAGAAGGGGTATCATTTTTAGTTATTTCCATCCAATTCAGTTTAAGACCTCCTTGTTTGAAATATAATTTGATTTTTTGCTTCCCGGCATCAAAGGTGGCTTTACATTGTTGGGTGTTCCAAACACCTATCCCGTTGTTTACGAAAAGCAATGACCCTTTATCAACATCATTTACTGAAATTCGCACTTCGGAGGCATCGCCATATTGAAAAGCATCACGGAAAAAAACATTGTATTCTCCTGCGGCAGGAATATTGACATTGTATTCAACAAAGTCATAGGTAGGGTCAAAATCCGTTACGTTGATCTCGTTGGTTATATCGGTGGTTTTTTCCACGTGAACCCCTTGCATATCTATATATTGACAGGAAGGAATAAGTTGAGATGTAGTAAAATAGAAATTAGTATCGTACGACGACATGTAGGTGAAAATATCACCCATTGGAAGTAAAACACCTTCCAGGCTTTTGTTCAACAATTGCATATAGGGAGCTCCGCCACTATAACCCCTTTCTTTGAACCATGCGTAACGGAAGATGGCAGGTTCATTTTCCAGATAATCAAATGTTTCATTCATGAATTGTTCCTGTGAAGCTTCCGTAGTGCCGTTATCCCAGGCACAAAATTCGGTGAGCCAAATTGGCTTTCCATATTTTTTATAGGAATTAATGCTATTTCTTATGGAACCTACCGAGGACATATACAGGTGTACGGCAATATGATCAACCCGGCAGTCTGGACAATCTGCAAAGAATTCGTCGTACCATTTAAGAGGATCCTGATAAGGCGCATCGGGACTATAATTCAATGCCGGACCAACGATAGTTAAATGGAATTGATCGGCAATGCTCTGCAAAGCAGGCCATTTTGCGGCTGCCTGGGCAGGGGTCAGATTGGATTGTGATTTGAAGTTCGGTTCGTTGAAGCCGAGAATATATTTTATTTCAGGATGGGCTGTTAACAGGGTGACAAGTTGTGCGGTATTAACTCCACTCCAACACATTGGAACATATTCAATGCCGTATTGCTTGAAAGCGTCATCATTACCTGAGCCTGATGATCCCCAATTATAACCCCATGTGAGGCCGGGCGACAATGCCTGAACATCTCCGGTCAGCAGGTTGTTGAATCCAACTCCTCTCTTATTACTTTTGGTTTGTGCCTGAACAAAAAAGAGACTCAAGCAGCCTATGCCCAGGATAATTATATATTTTTTCATTTTGTATTTTCGTTTGATACTGAAATTAGATAAACCAACCAATGGTCAGTGATCGTACTGGGATAATTTAAAAGAAATAATGCGATTTGTAGGTCTCTTGAGGATAGTTCTTTTTCGCCAGGCACTGTTCAATGTACCTGACAGATTTTCAAATTAAAAGACTTGGCTTTATCCACGCTGTAGGAAGATTCTCTTAAAAGAGAAAATACGTTGTAAAAAACACCACTAATGCACTCCGTTCTCACAAAGTTTTGCGTTGTACCTTAGTGGTGTTTATTAATACTTACCTGATCATAACTTTAGCAATAGCACTACCCGATTTGATAATGTAAGCTCCCTTTGCTAATTCTTCAACACCAAATTTTGGGGTTACCGATTTTTTTACCAAAGAGCCTGTTACGCTATATACTTCGATTGCACCAGTTGCATTCTGTACTTCTACAATTCTGTCTTTTACCAAAACAGATAATTTATCAGCATTTACATCGTTTACTCCGGTTGAAGCTGGTTTATAAAAGAAAACTGCATCTACTGCGATTTCATTTGCTGGAGGACCACTTAAAGTAACAAAGTAGTTACCGCTTGGAATCGTTGATCTGTTTGTCCAGCCATATGTTCTCAATTGTGCAACAGTCATATCAATGATATTCCAGGTTATTCCGTCCGATTTGAAATTAGGTGTAATGTTCGTTTTAGTGGCATCCAAATTACCAACCCCTACATTAAACGCAGCCATGGATACAGTTGGTGTAGTTCCTCCTGATGAACTTCCCATAACCTCAATTGTGGAAGATTTTGCATAAGTTGATCTTACGGCCATGTGAAAATGGTAATCATCCGTAATCTTGGTATAATCAACTGGAAATGTATGTGGAGCAGTACCGGTTGAGTTGTCACGCATTGTCCATCCTGCACCCGACCAGGTACTCGAAGTTACAGCAAAATCAAGAAATCCACCGATTTGTCCGAAAGAACCTTTTCCGGTAGCAGCATTGGCCACATAGCCTGAACCGGCCCAGAGATAAAGTGCTCTTTCACCCGTCGCATTATTCGTTGCATCCCAGTTTGGTCGCAAATCCTGTACGATGAGAGGCGTAATCCCGTAATTAGTTTCCGTATCAGCATCTAAATAAATTAAATAATAATTGGTACCGTTTAAGGAAGACAAGTCGGGACCCACTGCTTTCGCTTTGTTCCCCATAAAAGCGGCTAATGCCACTATACACATAATTGTAATTACTCTTTTCATAATAATAAAATTTTAAATAATTAATAATAGAAATTGTTTTGTTTATTTATTTATAGTTGCCCTCCAAATCCCTCACAGGGGATTTGGAGGAGCAGAACTTTCTTTATTGCACCGGTACTCCATCGTATCCCGGATTCTGTGGCATCGGGCTGTTCAAGTCACGTTCCTGAAGCGGAATAGGGAATATTTCATGCTTTCCCTTCACAAATGGGTTCATATAAGTTGATATTTGAGGCTTAGTAGACTCACGATAGTGATTCATTACATCACTTAGAAGTCCCCAACGTTTCAGGTCGAACCAGCGATGTCCTTCCATGGCCAGTTCTACGCGGCGTTCATGCTGGATAGCCAGGTATAAATCATCGGCATTATCCTGTAATTGCTTGGTTCCGCTTTGTCCAACACCTTCCAATTGAACCGTGTAGTTAGGGAATGGAGGAAGAACACCAGCTCCGCCTGCAGTTAACCGGGCGCGGTTACGCACTTGTTCCAATGCCCATTTTGCCTGGTTTACATCGGGGGTTGTTTGCTTCAGACATGCTTCGGCATACATTAACAACACATCGGCATAGCGGATTTCTTTTTTGTTGATTTCACCACGGGAAGATTGTCCGGAAGAAGCAATCCAGGTAGTATCGGGGTTCATCATCGAATATTTCCGTGCCGTATAGCGATCGCCTAAATACACATTGACATTCATAGTGTTATCATTGCTTGGTTTCACTTCGAATGTATCCGGCGCAAAAATAGCTGCATCACGACGTGGGTCGCCTGGTTCAAATTCATCATACAGTTCCTGCGTTGGCCTGTTGAAACCCCAGCCTTCTATCAGGGTACCGGTTGCCCAACGAGGACGTTCCATCATCGGGGTTATATTCCCACGTGTTGATCCCAATCCATTCGGACTCCATATGTCGGAGGTTGGATCCGTTACATATTGTATCTCAAAAACGGATTCTGAATTGTTTTCACCGGCTACCGTAAAAATATCATTATAATTTGGTACCAACGTATATTGACCTGAATTAACAATCGAATCTCCCTGCAATTTGGCATCATTGTAATCATGCGTATTCATATAGGCTTTGATCAGCAACGCACGTGCAGCACCCTTGGTGGCACGTCCTAAATCAGCCGCAGTATATCCGCTTCTTTCCGGCAAATATTTGATGGCAAACTTTAAATCACTGAAAATCTGATCGTATACACCGCTTTCTGTGGCCCGGGGTTGTTTCCAGTCGGCCTGGGTTTTGATGACGTGATTCACTACAGGTACACCTCCATAAAGACGTACTAACCTGAAATAATACATGGCACGCAGAAAGGAGGCTTCGGCAAGTACCCTGTTTTGCAGGCCCGGTTTATCCTTGGCAAACAACGCCGCGCTCATTTTAGGAACCTCTTCATACACCAGGTTGCACCTGAATATACCCATGTATTGTGTCCTGTAATAACCCAACAACGCGCCGTTATCGGATGTGGTCTTGAAATTCTCCAAATCGAAAAGCGTACCCATATCACTCAATGTATTGCTTCCCTTGAGGGCATCATCCGAACAAACATCGCCAAAAAACCATTCATTGAATTCACCTGGACCGCTTTGATATTCCCAGGTTAATGGTACATAGCAAGCCGTAGCGCACTGGGTAGCAGCGAGGGAGCTGGTAAATGAATCTTCTATCTTAGTGGTTGCAACTTTCGGGAAATTTAAATAATCATTGCACGAAGAAAAAAACATTCCCGGCAATGCAAGTAACAGATATAATTTATTTTTCGTTTTCATTGTATTTTACTGATTAAAAGTTCATATTCAAACCTACAAGTACGGTACGTGCTTGCGGGAAGTTTCCATAATCCACTCCATTGTTTCCTACCTCAGGGTCAAATCCTTTGTATTTGGTAAAGGTCAGCAAGTTACTTCCACCTACATAGAAACGAACTTTGTTAATTCCTACTTTCCTGGTCAGATTTTCAGGGATAGTATATCCGAATTGGAGGTTTTTTAGCCGTAAATAAGATCCATCTTCCACAAATCGGGTCGAAGCAAGTGCATTATTCGTCGCATTCCCTGCTGTTTTCGTTGGATTAGGAATGGTCCCATTCGAACCGGGCGCACCGTTTATCCAGGGGCTGGTCGGGTCATTAGGGTCTGTTAGCACTGGAAAAAATACATTTTTCATATCGGCACTCAAAACCCCGGCCGAACCATCAACTTCCAGCTTGTTTTGTCTCAACGCATTGTATATCTGGTTTCCGGTTACCCCTTGAAAGAAGACCTGCAAATCGAATCCTTTGAAATTTGCCGTCACATTAAACCCGTAGGTGAGTGGTGGAACCGAATTTCCTGCATTGTAGCGGTCCAACGTACTAATCTGTCCATCATGATTCAAATCGGCATATTTGGCATCGCCTGGTTTAGCGTCATCTTGTATCCTTTTTTTAACACCAGTTACAGGATTTGTCCAGGTATACGCATCAATTTCTGCCTGAGTCTGGAATACACCCAGATATTTATTCACATAAATAGTATTCAACGGTAAGCCCTGGTCGCTCAGAATAAAGCCATTCCAAATAGGCTGTCCTCCATTTGTTGCTGTCATTTCATTGTTAGTCAACGAAATGTTTCCACCAATAGAATAATTTAACGCTCCTATTTTATCGTGATAATCCAATGTGAATTCTACTCCATCATTTTTAACGGTCCCTGCATTAGCAGTTACGGGGCTCATGAAACCAACCTGAGCCGCTGCCTGTACGACCATAAGCATTCCATCTGTTATTCTGCGGTACACATCTATATTTCCGCTTATTTTCCCAAACAAGCCAAAATCCAGACCAATATCCGTTTGATTGGTGTTTTCCCAGTTTAATACTTGCGGAAAATTTCTAAGTGATAAACCTGCGCCATTGGCCAGGGTGCTCGGAGTTCCATAGGGATATCCCACAAAATAGGTACCGGTCATTGCTGCGGGGATAGCACTATTTTCACCTAAAATACGTTCATTGCCCAATAGTCCCCAACCAACACGTAATTTCATGAAATCAACGATCTTTTTAACCGGTTCGAAGAACTTTTCTTCACTGATCTTCCAGGCTCCTGCTATGGATGGAAATGCTCGCCAGTAATGGCCGGGCGTAAGTTTGGATGAACCATCGTACCTGAAATTGCCTGTCAACAGGTATTTGTTATCAAAAATATAATTTAACCGGCCAAAATACGAAGCCATTCTTCCAAAGCTTACTCCATCTCCTCCTGAACGAGTGGGTGTAGCTCCACCGGTAGCGTCAATAAGAACGGCATTCTGCGTTTGACTCACGTACCAGTTCGACGGGTCAGTGTTTTGCAAATTGTTACCGCTGGCATTTACCGTGTAGGAGTTAGTCTCTTCCATGGAAGTTCCTGCCATGGCTGTTATTTCACTCTTCCCTATTTTGGCGTTATAGGTCGCCGTTCCTTCATAAGTTAATACTTGTGATTGAGTCTCGGAAGCTGATACGCTGTTAATCGCACTTGCATTGTAAATCACATCAAGAATTGGATTATACGTTCTGGACGATCCGTTCCATATTTTTGAGTTGACATCGCCCTTTACCACCAATCCTTTAAAAGGTCTCAACTCCACAAAAATATCACCCACCCAATCTATGCTCCCGTTATTTGGTTTTGAATTGTACACCTGATTAAAAGGATGCATTACGTTCCGAAAAAGTGAAGGTGTTGAATATCTTCCACTCAGGTCTACTTGTTGGGCCACTTGTTTGCCCGGATAACCGCTTAGGGTTCCGGCAGCATAAGTCACCGGATCCCACGGGGCCATCGAAAGGGCACTGGCAATCAGAGCCGTATTCCCGTTATTCTGTACGTTGTAACTGTGTGAATTTGTAAACGACAGGTCTTCACCAATGCGTAACCATTTTTTTACTTCCATGGAGGTATTCAACCGAATGGTCATACGATTATAATAGGAACCGATCAAAGTCCCATCCTGGTCGAATTTATTGAAACTCATTAAATAATTCGACTTTTCAGTTCCACCATCAGCCGACACATAATAATTATGCATCATGGCGTTTTTCACGAATACCTGGTCCTGCCAATTGGTATCGTATTTGGTATAATCAATCCCCGGGGTTTTTATGCTGCCATCGGCATTCTTCTGGACAATGAGGGGATAGCGTGTGCTGCTGTTCGGCGTATAGTTTGAACGGATCCATTCGTTTAAGCCCAATGCATCTAAACCGTCATCACCGGTTTTTGTATTTCCCATCAAGGCTACCAGATTGGCAAATTGGTCCCGTCCCATAACGTCTAATTTTTTCCAGGTGTTTTGCGTGCCTACATACGATTCAAAGTTTATATTGGTCTTCCCTGTTTTATCCCCTTTTTTGGTGGTGATCAAAATCACCCCATTTGCTCCACGCGAACCATAGATGGCTGCCGTAGAAGCGTCCTTTAAAACTTCCAACGAAGCAATGTCGCTGGTACTTAAAAAATTTATATTGTCGGTCACAATTCCATCCACCACATAGATGGGGGTTGAGATACCTACTGTACCGACTCCACGGACATGTATAATGGCATCAGCACCCGGTTGTCCCGAATTGGCATTAACGGTTACACCGGCAATACGACCTTGTAAAGCCTCATCAACACGCGCTACCGGAGCCATCTTAAGTTCCTTGCCCGAAACGGAGCCTACCGAACCTGTTAAATCGCTTTTTTTCATGGTGCCATAACCAATGGCAACTACTTCATCCAGCATTCTTGAATCAGACTCCAAACTGATATTTAAATCCTGACTTTGATTTATAACTTTAACTAATGTTCGGTACCCAATATACGTAAAAGATAAAGAACGGCCGGCAGGTACATTTATGGAAAATTTACCTTCTATGTCAGTAATGGTGCCGGTAAGTTTTCCACCCTTAATCACCACACTCACTCCCGGTAAAGGTAAACCATCTTCCGATCCTTTGACTACCCCTGACACTTTCAATGTCTGAGCTACTAATAATTGTGTTACGATGATGCAACACCAGAGTAAAATTGATTTTTTCATACTATTAAACATCTATAAATTAAAATACAATAATTTCGTTGGGTTCTAAAAAATCTCTATTAAATTAAACTTGGGAGACAATCTGTAAAGAAGCTTTTTCCGGCAAGCTTTTTTCATGTCTTTTTTTATTATAAAATCAATACAGAGATTTATTATTGAAATTTGTATTGCAAATATATACGATATAAAATTATAAACCTCTAAATAATACCTCACAAAAACTCACTTTTAAGAATATTTGTTTTCATACAACTACTACACAACCATACATAAATCATTGTATGTCTGCACGTTGATTAATTTTATGTTCTACAACATGTTTTTTGAATCATTTTCACAATTTTAAAAAGCCCTTTTTAAGGTTTAATTCTTTTATTATTGGAGATAAAACCAATATTCACTCATTGTTAAACCGCATATCTTTTATTAAGCAGAAAACAAGAACTTGAATTAAAGACAATCTATATTCATATTTCAATTCTCCTGCACATTTACACGCGAAAAAGTGCACAATACTAACATATAAAGATCAATTTTACATGATTTCATTCCCATTTGTCATTCTCACGATTCAACCATTTATTTCTATAAGTCTAAATTTCATTCCGGCGCCTTCTAGAGTTGACTTATTCCTGTTTTCCTCAGTTATTTCCGGGTTATAAATCCACCAATCTTTATTCAATTTTACCAACTAAGTAAGTGGAACAATAGATTGTCTTAATTCAAAACACAAAGGTTAACAGAGAAAACATAGTTTAATTTAGCATCCTAATTCTTGTAATAATTTCGTTATTACCATTCTATGTAGTTCTATGTCTGCGATATAACAATCAAGATCACAGGCTAAAGATTAAAACTTGGTGAACCTATATGTGAACTATGCTCCCGACCTCCATCCATTCGTTGCCGATTCTATATCCGGTCGCATCTGAATCTAAGATAACCTAGGGATAACCAAGATATAACCAAGGGATAACCAAGGGATAACCTATATTTATATAGATATTGATTATCCCTTGATTATTGTTTAATTATTACTGGTTATAGTGTCTTTTTACCATAAATAGGTATAGAGACGGATGCGAGGAGGAAGAGAGTAGGTTGTCAGTATTCGGTAGCTTTATCAGCGTTTTAAATCAGCTTAATCCGTGTGTTCATTTTTATATATTTGAATAAGTGACATTGGTTCTTAATCCTTATAATAAATAAATGGTTCTGAGGTTGGCCTTAATCCACCCTCAGAACCATACAGAAAAACTAAACAACACGTTACACGGTTAAAAAAACTAACCCTTCTTCGCCCTAAAAGGACGAAACAACCAAATAAATACTATTGTAATACTATCTTTTCTGTGAAGATCCTATTATTCAATGTCATCTTCACTATATATATACCCGAATGCTGCAAGTCGACCTGCCTGCCAGATATTAAACTTCCCGAATAGATTCTTTTTCCATCTGTGCTGTAGATCGTCAATTCACCTGAGAATCCGCCTTCCACTATAAATTCCAACTGATTTCTGACTCGGTTCGTGATCCGGACTAATTTTTGATCATCGGTCGGATTATTAATTGCCGTATTAGCCAGTACAACTTGTTTTAATGTGGTCAGTACTATTTCCCCCTGATCATTTTTAAGGGTTGCTTTCAAATTATTAACCCCATTGGTAAAGGCGGTTGACCCGAAAGACTTCTGGATGGAATTTCCCATGGAGTTTGCCAGCATAGTTTCAGTAAATAACGGAGTCAGATTATTCTGATCCGTATAAAAATCGAGGGTATAGTGAGCTCCTGTATGGGTCAGGGAGTAATCGAGGGTTAGATCGTATTTGCCGGTGCCGGCATTTGAAACCAGGTTCATAAAGGCTCCCCCCTGATTATTCATGGCAGTCACGCCGGGCAGAGCGACGGTTGGATAGAAATACTCCGTCCAGTTAAGCTGGGAATTGGCGTTAAAGGTAGCATCGTCAAAGAAATGCATTACCACACCTCCCCACAGTTCGATATAATCGTCCTTTCCACCGTTGCTTATGATAAACTTATTGGCATTCACCGCATCTTTCCCCCAGGTCCATAGTTTCACCCCTTTGGTGATATTCCGGTCGGCTATTCGAAAGAAACCTTCCTGTTTGTCGTGGTTGATCACCCCCCAATAGTCATCACTCCGAATGGTGGCGTAGGCTATACCCATATCGGTCCACTCGCTGAGCATATTAATCTTCGAAAAATCAAACGTGCTGCCGTAGGTTCCAATCCAGTTATTCGTACTCCAGGCAGCCTGGTAAGTAGACATGGGCACGATCATTTCCGAATTGACCGGGGTAAAAGTATTTCCGGGGTCAGAACCGGGGGTCAGGGTGGTACAAGTCCAGTATTCATACTTTTTTGATTGTGTTCCGGGGTTGGTGAGGTTGACGTTAAATGAGAATCCTGATTGCCCTGAATATACTCCTACCTGCACGTCGCACACAATGCCGGTAATCCCGTTATTGAACTGTCCCGGGTGGGCTGCATATTCCGAGTTATCGGTCATGGACATTTTGACTATGACGGTATCGGGCGTGCTTTTGACAACAGTATATTGCCAGGGTTTTAACCAGGTCTTCCCATGCTCGGGTTCAGGGAAGGTAGGAAAGATACCCCCGTAAACCATCAGCCAGTTGTAATAAAAATTTCCTTCCCCCATGCCGTATGGTGTCCCGCAAGGGCTTTGATACAGGTATTCGTGGCCCGTGGGCTTGTAATAATAGGAAAGTATGCGTCCTCCGAATTCAGGAACAATCACAATCCTGAATAATTCATTCTCTATCACTTTCCCGGCGAACTGCACCCCCACGATATCGGTATCCACCGTGGTCATGGTTTTCATGCTGTAATCCGCATTGGTGGTATAGCGGTGGTGCTGCCACGCAATGGTGGAGTCACGGAGAATGACGGCTGCCTGAGAAGGTTCAAGAAATGACGAGAGTGAAATAGCAAGGGTTATACTAAAATATACTTTTGATAATTTGATCATTAACACGGTCTTTTTGTTTTTAGTAATCTTATATTAATTATAAATCATCGTGAACCTTATTCTCCGTCAGAGCACTTGAAGCGGTCATACGAATGAACTAAATTCACCCTTTTGGTGCAATGAGTAACATTATAAGAAATGGAACAATGATGACAGCCAGAAAAAGCAGGTCTTTTAATTCAAATTTTCTTTTTTTCATGATTTTAGCATTTATGAATTAATTAATTGTACCCAACTTACTCACTTTTCCCGATTTTATCGTACAATCATACAGGTACAGCGGGTAAGTTGGATTCAATTAGTAAGGCTTTATTTCTTTAGCAATTTGCAGGTTTTACTTCCAGAATTACTATCAATGACCAGGTTATACAACCCCTGTTGGCAAAAAGACAGATCAAAAAGGATCAGGTTACCCTTCAGGTTCTTATCCATCACGGTTTTTCCGGTCATATCCATGATTCTCACACGATTCATTCCTTTGGTATCAGGCAGAGAAATATTAATTTTATCATGGAATGGATTGGGATATACATTCAGATCGTTATTCCCTAATTTTACCGTTGGAATGGCGGTTGCTGAATTGGGAGTAAGATTATATACCGATGTGGAAGCGGTGGAAAGTCCTGCTCCATTAACCGCCTTTACAAACCAGGTATGAGGTACTACGTCAAATAAAGGATAGGAGTACGTTGTGGTGTTTGACTCCACTTTTTTGACGTTATCAATATACAGTTCGTAATACTTAATGCCGGATTCCGCATCAGCACTAGGCTGCCAGGTAAACACCACATTACCGGCATCAAATTTAGCGTTATTCGCCGGAGCTGTCAAGTCGAAAGAAGATGAGGGTGTAGCATCGGTGGTTCCAAAATCCTGAAGTCCATACCCATACTGGAACAGTGGATCTCCAAAAATAGGAGGAACAGCTTCACCCCTGTCAATATAACCTCTGATTAAAGAACGTTCGGAAGCTGTGGCACCAATATCATAGGGAAGATCCCATTTCTCGACCATATTATTCACATCATCGGATCCCAGTTGGGACAGCGATCGTGGCAACTGCCATGGGGTGCGTCCTGTAGGTAGGTAATCCCCGAAAATCAATCCGGCAGTGGCTTCTCCGATTCCGGTACCCCCACGGTAGATCAACAGAATGGCATCTGAGACATCCAGCAGATTCGTTAACACATAAGGACGTGGGGAATTAATGACAACAATCGTCTTCACACCTCTGTCGTGAAAACCCTTTATAATATTAAACTGATCGTCAGGGATATTCGGGTTTTTATCTGCCCATTCGGTTCCATGTGTATAACTTTGTTCGCCAATAACTATCACCACCGCTTTTGGTGAAAGATGCGTACTGTCATCCTTATATACGATCAACCCATCTTTAGCACCACGTTGTGTTATGGCTTGCAAATGGTTTTTCACTAAAGGATCATCATAATAAATAGATTGCCATATGGAGTTCGGATCTGAATTTTGACCATTCCAGGTAGCACGGGGTCCACCTACCACAACTTCACTCCCAGAAGCAAGTTTCAGAGGCAATACGCCATCATTCTTCAACAAGGTAATACACTTTTTAGCTGCACTTATCACCAGGGCATGGTGATCGGCTTTGATATAGGTGCAGGTTGGATCAGCATAGGGGTTTTCGAACATTCCCAATCGAATCTTTACATCCATGATTCTTCGGCATGATTCATTGATCCGATCAATTCCAATGGCGGCGATTAATGCGGCACGATCAGTAGGTGTAGATGGTGAACCTCCCATAACATCCACTCCGGCACCTAAACTGGCGATAGATTGAGCAGTGTTTGCAGCCAACCAGTCAGTCACGACAAAACCAGTCCATTTAATAGTATTTCGCAGATAATCAATGCCTTTTTTACTGGTATTCGCTCCATTGTCAGGATCAAGAAATTTGCTGGTATTATAGCCTGGCATGGCAGAACAGGCGTTTGCTTCCACGGCAGCAATCCAGGGTTTCATATGATATTTTATGGTCACAGAATCGTATTGCAATACACTTTCACCACCTGCACCCTGACTAGCCCAGTGTTTTACAGTGGTCATCATGGAATGAGGATTAATTTCAGGTCCACCTTGCATTCCACATACAATGGCCCTGATAATAGCCGCGGCATCATCTGCATTTTCACCGGAACCTTCCTGTATTCGTGGATAGAGCACCTTGGTATCTACTTCTGCCAACGGACACAATAATCCTGTGAAACCGAATGATTTTTGCTCGATTCGTTGCATATTTCCACATTCGTACACCATATTCATATCCCGCATGGCTGCCAACCCAATCTGGGAAGGAAAAGAAGTCTTCCATCCATTCGCTTTATCT
Source organism: uncultured Bacteroidales bacterium (assembly GCA_903927945.1). Classification (GTDB taxonomy): domain Bacteria; phylum Bacteroidota; class Bacteroidia; order Bacteroidales; family Paludibacteraceae; genus Paludibacter. The sequence goes on from CAIYOZ010000158.1 coordinate 34,165, forward strand.
CCGGTAAAGGCAGTAGGGATTCCCATACGACTTTTCGCACAGGCATATTGAGTAACTCTCATACCACTTTCCACTCCGTAAGAGAATGAGAACCCTGCCATGGGGCTCTCCGGATCACTACCTTCAGCACCATAGAAAAGCTGGCAGAATTTTTCTTGTTCCGTCAATCGGGTCATGATATCATCAACCCGTTGCTGTGGCGTTAAATGCCAGTCTTCGAAGGGTTCAATGATGCCATCTTTATTCATATCGCGACAGCCATTGATAATATTTATTCCGTCGGCTTCTTGTTCCAACGTCGGGATATACAATCCGAACTGAGTTTTATTTGAATACTTCGAACCACCCGGAGTTGTGGCAACCACATACCACTTGTACGTCCAGCGATCAACCAGGTCAATAGGCACCACAAAAGAGTTCGAGGAAGTTTCCCCTACTTTGGTATACCTGTCCAGTAAATTTCCGGATGCATACCAGGCATAATCAGAACGTGTAATATTTAAATAGACCTCATAATTAGTGGCACCGGCAAAGGCATTCCAGGTGAGTGTGGGCCTGCGGGTATTGGTAACCATCGATTTATCTGCCGGACTACTTAATTGGAAGTCAACCTGATCCGGTATTTTTACCGATACTACAACTTGATCGGTACCAACCAGGCCACCATTATCAGTTACGGTCAGTTGAAAAGCATAGTCCCCTAGCGACATGTTGCTTGCGGTGAGTATTGGAGTCGTTGTATTGACTAAGGTAGCAGTTGTTGGACCCGATTTTTGAACCCAATTGTAAGATACTATGGTTCCATCAGGATCCTGACTTTTGGAGCCATCAATGACTATGCTATTTTGAGGGGAATAAATGATTTGATCCAAACCAGCATCGGCCACAGGAAACTTATTTCCGGTACTGGCTTTTGGGGTTAGCTTCACATGAATAACCATATTGTCGTAGGCTGTTGCTAAAAATGGCACCCCTCTGATCGTATCGGTGGTTGAACCTTTCTTAAGGGCCCATAAATCAAAATAAAAGTCACCTCTGAAATCCATTAAATCCAGGGATATTGGGGAAAACTCATTAAAACTCAGGGGTACCTGCTTTGCTGTATTTTGAACGATGATTACCGAATTTGCATTCAGATCAGTCGGAGTTACTTGTAACTGCATATACTGCACATACGGTACATCGAGCGTTACGCCAACATGATTCAACGTTTCGGTTCCCAATACCTTGAAGTCAAATAATGAATAACCGTAAGCTGTCATAGCCCGCTTAACTCCTTGTAAGCGAACATACCGTCCTTTTACAGTATTATTTGTCAGTACCGTATCCAGTTTACCATTACCATTGGTCACAGACGCAATTTCAGTAAAAGTCGTGAAAGTCTTGTCGTCTGAAATCTGTATTTTATAGGCTGATCCGTAAGCGTTTTCCCAGTTGATATTGACGGTATACACGTAATAATCTTTCCCTAAATCCACTGCGAGCCACTCGGTGTCAGAAGCCCAAACGCTTTCCCAACGAGTAGTCAGACTTGCGTCAATAGTTTTGGCAGCGGTGTTGCCACCATTTTCAGAAGAAGCCCATGCAGATATGGGTGTCTGGGCAAAAGAAAACTGTACCTGTAAGAATACAGCCAGGAAGAATAACAATTTTTTCATGATATATTAATTTGAAGAGTTTGAAGAGTTTGAGGGTTTGGCGTTCCGTGTTCCGTGTTCCGTGTTCCGTGTTCCGTGAATGAACGCGATATGGAAATCGCGTGTCACGGAATATACCTTTAGAACTTGCAATGAATTGTTTATGGGAGTATTGAACTAACGGAACCAAAAGAATTGATTCCGTTAGTAATTTAATCGCCATTATTTAATAATTTTTCTGGTTACAATCCCATGATCCGAAGTTAATGTCAGGATATAATATCCTGAATAAATTTCGGAAGTGTCCAAATTGATGACAGTCTGATCGGTGATATCTTTACTCATTATCAGACTACCTGTAAGTGAATGAATTGTAAGTTTTTTAAATCCTGCATTTACATCCATTGAAATCACCAATCGATTAGTAAATGGATTTGGAAAAATAGCAATTTGTTGGTTTTGAAATTCAGGGATACCGGTTATACCATCTACAACTACCCGAACATTTTCAGATGAAGTAACACCCAAATTGTCGGTGACAGATAACTGGAAAATATACAGTTTACCCGGAACAAATCCCGAGACTTTAACAGTTGGATCGAGTTGATTCAATTGACTCATTGTAAGTGGGCTATTTGTATCTATCTGTTTCCAAAGATATTTTACAATATTTCCATCAGGATCATACGAGGCGCTTCCATCTAAAATCAATTGTTGCACTGAAGGTAAAATAGTCATACTGTTTCCAGGATTAGCTACAGGTGCAAAATTACCGGGTTTCACCAATACAACCACTTTGTCGATAGCAGTAAGTCCATGATTATCGGTCACTGTCAGATCAAATTGATAGGTACCTAAGGCAAGATTTGAAATTACCGGTGAAGCGATGGCAGCATTTGAAAAGGTGACCGGTGAATTCGAATCAACCTGTTTCCATGAATAGCCTGTAATAGCAGCTCCTGCCAATCCCTGCCCGGTACCCGCTAATGTAACAGAACTTGTAGGCCATAAAACAACCTGATCGACTCCGGCATTTGCGATTGGCGGCATATTAGCCACCGTTATTGCAAATTTGTAGGAGCTAAGGTTCATGCCTGCCTTATCAATGGAAATTCGCATCACATGAATACCCGACTGAAGAGGGATATTAGCAGCCAGGGTATCTTTATATGTTCCCCAGGAACCGGTTTTATTGATCACTATGGCACCCGTTTTATCAATTCCATCGATTTCAACATGCATAGTCCCACCTCCTGCCGAAGATAAATGAGGTGTAAATGAATAAACACCAGCAGTCTGCACATTTACGGTATATTCGTACCATTCCCCGGCATTGGTATAGCCTATATTTCCATCGGTTCCATTGCTGTTTTCAGTTTCAACTCCGGTTGATGCACGCAGGTTATTTCCCCCCTGAATGGCTATTTCGTTGTCGTGGCAGGCAATTTCAGGTCCGCCATTATCAAACTGCACTGCCAGGATTTTATCCGCCGGGATATTCCATGGATTGGCATTATAAGGTGTTTGTCCGGTAGTCAATACTTCTACTGCCACAACAAACGGATCGCTGTTTATTCCATCATTATCAGTGGCTATGGCTTTCAAATTCGTAATTCCGGCAACTGTGGGTTTAAAAGTTATTTGGAAAGGATCGGCATAAGCTATACCAATGGAGTCGTTTCCGAGATAAAATTTTACAGATTGAACATTTCCATCTTTATCACTCGCTGAGGCTGTCACCTTTACCGGACTGTTCAATGCAAGTTTGTCGTTTGCTTTTTGTGAGATAATGCTCACTGTGGGTTTTTGGCCACCCACAATCCTCGAGTTATAGTATTTCCCGGCTCCCACTTTAATGGTTTCAATCACGATACCATCTTTGTAAATGCCAACATTCACATCCGAACTAGTCGGATTATATAACAAGTAGGTCAATTCCCCTTTTTTGTTTTTATAAACTGCCCCTGAAGCAATGCTTGTATTATAACCCGGAGCAGGAGTTCCATAGGTTAATATGGCATTTGACATATAGTAATTGGTCGTTGAATTCACATCACTGGCCCAATCTCCCCCCTTGACATACAAAGAATCAACGATTCTGGTTGTATAATCAGGTTGGAAAGAGTTGAGTAGATTAACATGATATCCTCCCAGATAGGAGCCCATATTCACAATGTTCTGATATTTATCGGTTGTGGATGAAAATGGTATGGAAGGCAATGGACCTGTTCCATCCGGATCATACAGATTAGTGGTTCTGTCAGCAACCATTGAATTCCAGATAGAGCTCATTTTAGTGGAGTCCTGTCCCAGATACTGGTAAAAGAAATCACAAGGAACTGCCTGAATACCCAGCATCCAACCCGGATCACCACTGAAGTAGGTCCCCCATCCCAGGTTATCGGTACGAACTATTCCGGCGTATTGCTTTGTGTAGGTGGATGGGAAATTATCACCATACATGTTTAGCCAGTATTCACGGGCAGCAGTTGATTCAAGTAAATAACCCATGGCACCGGTATTGGTGATTTCAGGATCATTCAATTCGATCCCAAGCAGGTAAATACCAAACCAGGAATGTACGGCTTCCGAGGTTGATTCCTGGTTGTTACCGCCACCATCACCAGTGCCTCCTGCAAATGAATGACCCAGGTAAGGATCGAATGTTCTTAGAAAGGGTAGATAATCATCTCCATCGGGATAATGTTTCCAGTTGGCGAATGACTTGGTAACCAGTTTTATCATTCCTGCGTAATTCTTCTTAAAATCATCATCCACCATCATAAGGCGGGCTGCACCCATGGCAAAGTAACCGTAGTGAAAATGCAGGTCATTAAATCCCTGGGAACCATATCCCGGAGGAAATCCAATGATTGCACCATAATTCGGGTATTTGGCAAAGAAATATTGCTTTTTGTTAGCTTCCGAAGGATCATACGTTAACCAATCCTGTAATTCGGTCTTCAAATTTGTCTTTAACGTTCCAAAGCCTGCATTTCCTTCCTCCCGTGCCATAAGCATCATGTTTGACTCCTCGCCTAACCCTTTTGCGTAGGTATTCCCATTGTAACCTCCTGATGCTGCTGCCCGAGTGGTTAACATGGCATTCATACGGCTCTTCTGGAGATCAGTCATATTCATTGGCTGGGGAAGATAAGGAGGCATGCCCCCGAATTTATAATTCAATTTAAAGTCATTTCCCACAGCCGAATGCATCTTACCAACAATCACCTGATAATCTGCCCCACTAATAAATGAGAGGTTGTTGGTTGTATTTCTATAATGATGCGGTAGAAAACTCATCACTGTTTGTCCACCCAATGCTGTCGTCTGAAGGTTTTTAGTATCTATTTTGAATTCGGTGGATATGTTTCCGCCTGTGATCTGATAATCATAACTGTAGGTTGTATTTACCGGTAAATTCCGGGCGTAGGCATCATAGGTTGAAAGCATATTCCGGGAAGGCAGATCGGAAACCACCAAATACTGTGGACCACTTACAGGAATTTCAACCTGAAAATCTTCTCCTTTTGATTTATAAAGATTGCTTCCGGTTGGAAGGTGAATGCCGTAGATCCTACCTCCGAATTCCATGGTACAAGCATCCACTTGCACTGGGAAATTAACAACCTGATTCCCGTTTATATCGTAGATAATCGAGGCAGTACCAGGTTTCAAGATGGGAACAAGATTGTTTAATTCAACCCATGTAAACGGAACCCCATGTACCAACGTTACATTCATGTACCTTCCATTGGCATCCTGACTCCGGAAGGTAAAACCCAGGTCAGTCCAGTCATACACATTCGAACTTAAAGGAGCAAAATCTGTTGGATAGCCTGTTCCGGCAAAGGTAGAGTTTGAAAAAACAATATCGTCACACATAATAAATCCCCATCCACCGGTAGAATTATCCACGATGTGTATTTCTGCACTCTGTCCGATATAAGCTGACACATCCCAGGTCCGTTGAGTCAGGTTAGCACTATTTTGCCCGGTTTCGGCAAATATCCTGGCTCCATTGATAAATAAACCGACGTAAGTATCATTTATATAATTTCCGCCTCCTACTGAAAGACGGATATAATTTTTACTGATCACAAAACTATTCGAGGTGAGTGATAATTTAGCGGCATTTCCATTAAAGGAGTTTACGAAACGGGTTCCTCCGAATCCATTGGGTGTAGGGCTTTGTGTTATTTCAGACAATGCTACCGGGCCCGAAAAGGCGGGGTTAGAGGCTACTATCCAACCTGAAGGGTAGGTCTTGCTTTCGAAATCGGCAAACACAATGGCTTCATCATTCACTTGAAGTTTAGATGCTCCTTTTACTTCCAGGAAAGGAGTAGTAACCATAGATGCACCCAAAAAACCATTTGGTATTTTGATATTGATCCCTTCGTTATCGGCGGAAACTGCCTGCGGATATGCCCATGCTTCCCCTCCATATTGTGAAAAGACATAGTTTGTCCACCATTTATTAGTGGGTAGAGGTTTATGGCGGGCATTCTCATGAATATACAGATTGTTCCAGTTATCCCTGAACCAACTGTACGGTTTTGCGAAATATCCATCATCATTTGCCACACTATCAGGTGGAAACTCAGCATAACTCCCTGCTCCAACCTGAATTGGTTGTTGAGCAAATAATCTAAACGCAAAATACAAACAAATTAAACAAATAATGACTCTTTTCATCTTGATACGAATTAAATGGACTAAAATATTTCTTTAACTGAATAACCGGATTCATCAGAAAACCTATAATTAAATAAAGTATATATTCGAAGGTGTTGATAATTTGAAGGTGTATATGAATGTTTATTTCTTTAAAATTTGAACGACTTTACAGATTCTCCCCTTTGATAATAAGGCTATACAATAATTTCCCGAAGAAACACCATTCAACGAAACCTGATTAGAGTTCACCGAAAACACTCTTAAGAGAATTCCATTCATATCATATAATTGCACACCATCAATATGCTTGTTTTCAGTATTTTGGATATAGAATGTATCATGAACCGGGTTTGGATAAATGAAAATTTCGTTGTTTGATACCTCAATAAGGCCTGTTGCAGGATTACTCACCACTTTCACTATATCAAAATCCACATCTTTTCCATCATCAACAGTCAATTTAAAATAGTATTCTCCTTGCTTTAATCCTGTAATCTGAGTCAAGGCAGATGTTGGTTTCAGAATGGTGGCACTGGATGGACCGGCCAGTTGTTCCCATTTATATACTAACGGGTCAGCATCAGCATCAACGCTCGAATTCCCATTCAGAACAGCATCTCCTGAAGTCAATAAACTATTCCCGGCATTTGCCACAGGTACATGGTTGGTCGAACTGATGAATGATCCGCTCAGGTTGAATGAATAAAAGGACGACCCATAGGTGGTTGCCCGCTGAACACAATTCACTTTCAAGTAACGCCCGGACAGTGAACTGGTATTTGGAATAGTGCTGGTTCCTCCGGTAAAAACACTGTTTGTATAAAGTGGAAACCACGTGTTATTGTCGGCGGAAATTTGAATATTAAATACTTTGGCATAGGCCGCTTCCCATACCATATTTATAGTTGTAGGCATTACTTGATGCTGAAGGTCAACCTGCCACCACTGGTTTTCGGCGAAAGCAGAAGACCATCTGGTAGTTGAATTCCCATCGACTGCCATATCAGCGCTTGTAGCCGATGTTTCTACCCCTGAACTGGTGGTTGGTTTCATAAATGCCAGATCAGAACCTGATCCCGGGGTTGAAACAGTTATCGTGACTTGCATGGAATTCGATCCGGAAGTATTCGATCCGGTAAGTTTAAATACGTATGTCCCTGATGTTTTAAACTTTACCAACGTCAAGGGTGAAGTTGGATCAACAATCACAGCATCGGTCGGGCCGGATACTAGACTCCAGAGATAGTCCAGTTTATCCTTCACGATGGCTCCTCCGGAAAGTGTTCCATTCAATATCGTTTTCGCATAAGGCAAGTAAAGCTGTGATTCTACCGGGGCAACCTCAACATCAGGAAATTGTTGTAGTATTTTCCCATTCACCACTACTTCGAAGATTGAAAAACCGTAGAATATCCCGTTAATTGGAATTCTCTGCAGGCAGGTAATCCTGATATAGCGGCCTTGAATTGAATTGACAGGATAGGATTCGGTGCCACCTGCTCCGGCGGTTATACTATCAAGTAAGGTCCAGTTCGTACCATTAAGCGATGATTCAATCTTATATACCTTTGCGTAGGCACTTTCCCAATAGATAGTGATTTTATGAAGTTCTGCAATTGCCAGTAAATCGATGGTAGCATATTCGTTATCCGTTTTTCCGGATTCCCATCGGGAAGTCAGATCACCATCCACCATCGAAGCAGCCAGATTTGTGCCATTCGCCGAAGAGGTTGTTACCGGTTTTTGATAAGCCAGATTTGATATTTTAGGGTCTAATAGTGGATCAAACACCTCATAGGCTCTGGAAAAAGAATTATTTGTGGCATCCCATTCCACAGCTGCACCCTGATTGAAGGAAAGATCACCTGAAATGGTGGTTTTGCCGATTTGATCTGAAGTCCATACTCCGGTAGAGGCAATCAATTGAACCTGACCCGGGGCGATGGCTGTAGTGACATTATCTGAAGTCGCCACTTTTACTCCATTTACGGAATAATCTATTTTAAAGGGAGAACCAACGGCATTAACTGCATTACCCTGATTTTTTACCAGCGCGTAAAAACTCACTTGTTGACCTTGTAAAGGATATCGGGGCATGGTATAAATCTGTGTAATCTTCAGATCAGGTCTTTGTTCTCCGTCAGTCAAGGTAATGTCTTTCGCAAGTGGTAAATTATCAGAAGAACCACCCACTCTCAATGTGAAATTTCCTGATTGCGCCTGGTATTGCGTCCCATTCCAGTAATAGAAATCTTCAGCTTTTAACTGAAAAGTCACTGTCTGTGTCTCACCTGCCTGGAGTGCAATACGTTTAAAGCCCCGAAGTTGTTTCTTTGGCATCCATACATCTGCCGTTGAAGGTGAACTGATGTAGAGTTGAGCTACTTCTTCCCCTGACACACTGCCGGTATTGGTAATGTCAACCGATACTGATACAGGTTGTCCGGAAACTGTAGCAGACGATACAATCAGATTTTTGTAGGAATAGGTGGTATAGCTTAATCCAAAACCAAAAGCAAATTCCGGGGTAATGTTCTTTTCGTCGAACCAACGATAGCCTCCATCCAGATTGTTGGTGAACATTCGAAAGCTATCTTCAGCCCACGAAGGCAAATCACTGTCTTGTTTTGGCATGGTTACCGGCATACGGCCTGCCGGATTATAATCTCCAAACATGACATCCGAAATGGCAGTTCCTGCTTCCTGTGCGGCATAGAACGAATAAATAAACCCTTTGATAGAGGGCAGACAATAATTCATCCCGCAAACTCCTCCACTTTGAATGACCACAACGATATTGGGATTGACAGCAGCCAGTTGCTGAATGAGTAATTGCTGTTGTCCAGGTAGCGCTATCGAACCACTTTTACGGTCGGCACCGGTATTGTATCCTTCGCCTTCCTGGGTGGCATCGAGCCCTCCGGCAAAGACGACCACATCGGCTGTGGCTGCAACCGCCAGGGCATCTGCAAATCCCGTCCTTGAATCGGAATTCACATCACAACCAACGGAGTATAATACGTTTGAAGTCCCAATTTTAGCTTCTAACCCGGCTTTTACACTGATAGCATAGGGTGGAAATGTTTCGCTGCTGCCGTAGCAATTCAAGTTGGCTCCCGTGGCATTTGGTCCAATCAATGCTATTTTGATTCCTGTTTTTTTCAAAGGAAGAATCGGAGTTCCATCTGATTTTTTGTCATTCTTTAGTAAGATGATCGATTTTTGGGCTGCCAGTTTATTCGTGGCATTAATATCTGCTGTTTTTGCATAACTGGCATCTCCTACCGGAAAATAATCCATCATCCCTGTCAATATCTTCGTGCGTAATATTCTTTTGACAGCATTATCCAGGTCGGCATTCGTCACTCCGCCATTGGCGTATAAACCGGGCAAATCGGTCGCATAATTGTTGGCACCCATACAAATATCTGTCCCTGCTTTCAGTGCTTTTTGCGAACTGACAATGGCACCCCAGTCGGATACGACATAGAAAGGATACCCCCAGCGTTGTCTCAAAACAGTGTTTAACAACGCGGTACTCTCACAGCATTTATCACCATTAATCTGATTATAAGCACCCATGACACTCATGACCCCTGCTTCCTGAACAACAGTCCTGAAATTATATCCCGAAAAATCCATTAACCAACGATCGGTAGCGATCACATTCATATTGAAACGATCCGACTGTTTGCTTTCACCCATAAAATGCTTTACGGTGGCAATAATCGGACTTCGTTGAATCCCTATGGCTACTGATTTACCAATGTTTCCAGCCAGGTATGAATCTTCGCCTCCACTTTCGGCACTTCTACCTCCACGTGGATCACGACAAATATCAATACAAGGGCCTAGCTGTTCGTTCCTGTTAAAGGCCCAAAACTCTACTCCCATGGCCTCTCCAACCTTCGTCACGGCATCCACATCCCAGGTGGAAGCCATTGCTATGCCTGTCGGGAATGCAGTGGCTGTACGCCCATTTCTATCGGCGGCAAACCGAACTCCGTGAGGACCATCATCCATAGCAAATCCGGGTATGCCCAATCGTGTATTGCTTGGTGTTCCACCAAAACTGCTGTTGATAAGTTGATTGATCTTCTCTTGGGGGGTCATGGCATCGACCAGGTCATTAATTCTCTTCTCCAGGAAAGATTGAGCATAAACCTGAACACATGAAAAAAGTAGGATCAGAAGGAATAGAAACAGTTTAGCAATCGGGGTGGATTTCATTTACGTTGATGATTAAAGGCATAATAATAGCCTATGCATGAATGGTTCACGCAAAAACTGAAAAATTAATTTATAACGGAAAGAAAAACGGAAAGAAAAAAATAAAGGAAGAAGGTAATAAATACCTTCCTCCTTTATTAATTGATTATTGAATTTCCAGTTTTGAAGATTGTTTAATACCTGCTTTATCGGTGGTACGAACAATGTACAAACCTTTAGCAAAAGATGAAACATTCATGGAATTACTGTTCAACACGGAATGAACCAATTGTCCCTGAAGTGAATACAGTGCTATTTCAGACACTTCACCCGTTACATAGATTTTATCTGTGGCAGGGTTTGGATAAACAACTGAAGAATTCAAAGTTACTTGCTGATTTGCTGTACCTACATCATTTTTAGAGGCAACCGCTGAATTATTTCCCACAAAGTCAATGGCTTTTACAGTCACAACACTTGAAGGGTTTACCATATTATACGTGAACGTTGATCCACCTAAATCAAAAAGTGTAACTGGTGTTTGTCCTGTTTCTGATACTAGATAACTTTTCACTCCACTTAAATCATCGCTGGAAGCAGGCCATGTAAGAGAGCTTCCTGCTAATGTCAATACTGGTGTTGATGGACCTGTTATATCGGTTTGTCCGCTATCTCCAACTACATATGTAAATGTTCCGGTAAAATAATTTCCACCTGCTATAATACCTCCCACACCTGCTGATCCCCAATAAACTGACCATTTAACTTGTAATGATGTGCCTGCAGTGATGGCCGTTGTTCCAATAGTGCCCGTAAAGGTTGTTGTTGCCGTTAAACTATCAGCACTTATTGTAAGTGGATAAGTCGTGCTCCCAATTACAATTGTTGGATGATTAAATTTCTTGCTTCTGCTCGCCCCTGCAGGAATCTTTAATGATTTTGTCGTACAACCGAGAGTTAAAGTATTTCCTGATTGTTGAATAATAGTAACCAATTCCCCTCCCGGTGCTACCGGTAGAATAAGAGTATTGTAATTTGTTGTAGTACTGTCCTTTATACTACTGCGGGCATTCATTGTTTTTACAGTCAGTGTTTTTGCTGCTGCTGTATTTCCAGACAAATCATAAGGAGTAACAGTAAGATTATATACTTTACCCGGATCGATATCTGTTAAGAAATAATCACCAGTTCTAAAAGCATTAACTGAAGATGATTTTGAACCGGTAATTTTATAATATACAGTTCCACTATTATCACTTCCATTGATATTTAATTTCACGTAACTTGGAGCTGCATCTTTTAATGTTACGCTGCTTAAAACAGGAGCAGTTGTTTCAGCTTCGGCAGGAGAAATGGAACCACCCATTTGATGTTTGATTGCTGTACCAGACAATATTCCTGAAGTTATCGTACCATTTACAGTCACCCAATCCGAATAATCAGGAAGACCTGGTGCTAACCAGTAACCACAATTAATTGATATAATTTTGTTGGCAATGTTGGCATCGGAGGTAACTGCATAAGCATAGGTACTATCCGGGCTGATTGTAGGTTTGATTTCTGCTAATTGTGTTCCCCCTGTAGGTGTAATTTTTAAAGAAGTATCGCGGAATTTTTTAGTTGGATCTACCGGTTGGTAATAAAATTCAAATTTTGTTGCTGTACTTTTGAGAACGAACTTAACTCCTTGAGCAATGCCAGACGTAATTTGAACCAAACCAGAGGTTGTAAAGTTTACATTTGCAGGTATTCCTTCATTTCCACTAAAATCAATAGGTGTAACCGTCATATTATAAGCGGTTAACGGACTTAGACCAGTTAAAGTAATACTTGGTAGAAATGAAACCTCTGCTATACCGTTTCCAGTAATATAATAAAATAAGTCACTTTGATCATCACTTCCTGTAAAATTAAGTGTAGCACTCGTTTCAGTAACACCAGAACTAGTACATGATGTAATGACTGGAACTGTTACATCACCTGAAACAGAGCTGTTTTTAAGTGTTGGATCATAAGTTATACGAGCTGTTTCGCAATCTCCTCCTGGGGTTAAACCTTGATAGAAGGATAGCTGCAATGGTGAAGGTATTGCACTCGTGGTAGATCCATAAGTTTGTTGAATGCCAACACGAGAAGTCAAGTTATTTTCTGTTTTATTGCCAAAAGTAGTACCACCCCAATAACGAAGTTGAGATGAATAAGAAGCATTCCCAAGAATTGCTCCTGTTGCATTTGTCCAAGCCCATGATTTAGTACCAATAGTCACTACTTTGTAATCAAATGTTACTCCTGCTTGAACACTTGAAAGCACAATAGGATTTGCATTATATTGTAAGTAAATTGGTAACCCTGTCCCTTTTACAGAACCATGATTTAAATTAGCCATAACACTAAAAGTGAGAAATGGAATGCATACGAGCATTAACCCCATTTTTTTGAGAATAGATGTTTTCATAAATTTTAAAATTTTAAATTAGTAATTAATTAAAGGATTATTATTGGTTGATTAAGAATTTCGAAGAAAGTTTATTTCCATTTTCAAGGTGGACTTGCAACAGATAGACCCCTTTTTCTAATCCACTGACGTTTATTTCCTGTTCACTGGTTTTTTGAAGCAACATCTTACCGCTCACATCAAATATTGAGCTCCTTGTAATTTTCTCATTGCAAAGTATTTGAAGCAAACGATTATTATCTACGTAAATTTTCAAACGGTTATCCTGGACTTCAGGTAGTCCCGTTGCACTCGAAAAGCTGAACCATTGCATTTTTACCCCGGTAGTTCCTGTGCTTGTTATGCGTAATGTTTGCTTCCCGGCAGGAAGATTCACATTAATCGTTCTTGTATCCCAATTATTGACACCTCCGGTTGAAGTGACAGTTTGAGTTATCAGGTCCACATTATTGGAGGTGATCTTAAAAGTGGGATTGATTCCGGCTGTATTAGCAATTCTCAATGTCAGGGGATATACTCCGGCTGAGGGCACATTGATAAAATACTCGGCATATAGGTTATTGTCGAAACTTCCAATCTGGATGGGAAACGTACTGGATAAATCAGTTGATGCTTCCAGTTTTACCGGATACGAACGCATATAATCCTTCGCAGCAATTTTCTCATTGACACCATAAAAACGTGTGCTGTCAAAGGAAGACATATTCACGTAAATCTGTCCTAATTCGGTTAATGTTCCCGCCGGTACTGTACCTTGCACTTTTCGAAGCAGTTGCATATATGGAAAGTCTCCATCATTACCGCTACGGGGAATAAACCAGGCATATTTTGCCACCAATGGATTCAGCTCCAAGGATTCTATCTTTTGAACCATTCCATCACGCTGGTAAGCATATCCAACAGAAGCACTGGTAGTCATGGGTGGATTATATTCCCAGGCACAAAATTCAGTCATCCAAATTGGTTTATTGTATTTTGCAAATTTATTGACGTACCATACTGTCGCCGTCGAAGGATCGTTCATATAGGTATGGATAGCAATTCCATCAATGTCTGAAAGTGGAACTAACTGGAAAAACGCATCCAACCATACATTTGGATCCCCATAACCCGATAACGTACCAAAGTTCATAGCCGGAGAAATGATTTTCAAATTTAAGGCTACGGCGAGCGCTTTCAGCTTAGGCCATTTGGCAGCGGCTTGAGCCGGAGTCATATTTGCTTGATCGGTCAGGTTCGGTTCATTATAAGCTAAAATATATTTGCATTCGGGATGGGCTGTCATAAACGTTCTTAAATTTGTTTCGTTTATATCATTCCACGCCATGGGGTAATAATCCATCTTATTAGTACTGTTATTATAGACATTGTCTACAGCATTGGGGGATGTTCCCCAATTATAAAACCAGGATATACCCTTCGAAAGAGCCGGTAGATCTCCTGTATATGGTATATCATAAGAGACACCACGTTTAGCACTTCTTCTCTGAGAATGAGCTATTTGAATAAAACCTAGAAAAATAACGGTCAGAAAGAGTACCTGTGTGATTTTTTTCATCCTGATTTAATTTATAGTAACTTGAATGTTGCCGGTTTTCCACTTTGACTATCAGTTGATATCCAAGCCTGAAAATCACCTGGTTCTGCCCGGTTTATCATATCCGTGTTGTAAAATGCTAATTGCTCTGTATTCAGTGTGAAATTAATTGTTCTTGTTTCTCCTGCTTTCAGGCTGATCTTTTGAAATCCCTTTAATTCTTTTACAGGACGTGCCAGGGATGCCACTAAATCACGTACATAGAACTGGGCCACTTCTGCCGCATCAAATTTTCCTGTATTCGTTATCTCACAGGAAACAGTGATGCTTTGACCTTGCGAAATGCTGTTTTTTGAGATCTTTACTCCTGAATAATGAAAGGCAGTATAGGATAATCCAAATCCAAAAGGAAATAGTGGGCCGTCACCGGCATCCAAATGATAACTGGTGTTGCCGAGTGAAGTTTGATTAGCCCCCACCGGTATTTTGTCAATCATCGTCATTTTATCCGCTGGACGACCTGTCATTTTATGAGCGTAATAGATGGGAACCTGACCCACCATGCGTGGTAAGGTAACCGGTAATTTACCCGAAGGTACCGCTTTCCCGAAAATCAAATCAGCTAACGCCGGACCTGCCATGGTTCCTCCGTGAAATGCATATAGTACGGCATCGGCTTCCGAAACTTCTTTCCCGATAGTCAACGGTCGTCCTGCCATTACAACCATCACAACGGGTTTGCCTGTATTTTTCAGGGCCGTCAATAAGGCCGATTGAGCCCCGGGTAAACTAATATCTGCCCTGCAATGTGCTTCTCCCGACAATTGGCTTTCTTCTCCCACAAAAAGTAAAACTACATCTGCCTTCCTGGCGGCTAATACAGCTTTTGCAATTCCTTGGGCATTCATATCGCGACTATAAGTCAATCCTTTTTCAGCAATCACCTTGACTTTCGACCCATATAAATTCTGTATGGCGGCAAGGGGAGTAACACTATGCGAAGGTTCTGCATCAAAACACCAGGTGCCCAGTTGATCGGCGGGTGAATCGGATAAAGGGCCAATAACAGCCACCGATTTAACAGCTTCGTTTAATGGTAACAAGTTTCTGTCATTTTTAAGTAAAACGGCACTTTCAATGGCAGTCTGTTTGGCTTTTTCGAGGGATTCCTCAGTATAAAAAGGCATGTTAGCAGGTTCTTTCGTATAGGGATGATCGAACAATCCCAACCGGTATTTCAACCGCAGTATATTTCGGACGGATTCATCAATTTGTTTTTCAGAAATGACACCCGATTTTACCAATTCCTCTATGTGATTGATATAAGCATAGCTCATCATATCCATGTCAACCCCTGCTTTGACAGCTTTTTGAGTAGCGTCTTTTAAATCGTTGCATACCCCGTGTTTGATCATCTGGTCGATCGAGGCCCAGTCACTGACCAGGATGCCTGAATAGTTCCATTCTTTGCGGAGTATTTGGCGGTTTAGGAATTCATTCCCCGAAGAGGGAACCCCATTGATATCATTGAATGAACACATGAACGTGGCAACACCTGCATCGACAGCCATTTTAAAAGGCGGCAGATAAACATCCCGTAGTTGAACCTCCGGAATCCAGGTGGTATTGTAATCTTTCCCCGATTCTGTAGCTCCGTACCCGGCAAAATGCTTGGCACAGGCAGCCAGGGAAGTGGGATCGGAAAGATTCTTACCTTGAAAACCTTTTATCATGGCTACCCCCATTTGGGAGGTCAGATAGGGGTCTTCTCCACACGATTCGGCAATGCGTCCCCAACGGGGGTCACGGGCTATATCTATCATAGGAGCGAATGTCCAGCGAATTCCGGTGGAAGTAGCTTCAAGGGCTGCCACGCGTGCACCACTTTCAATCAGTTGTGTGTTCCATGTGGCTGCCTGACCCAGGGGGATGGGAAAAATTGTCTTGAATCCGTGTATCACATCCCTGGCAAAAAGAAGTGGAATACCCAACCGGCTTTCCTTGACAGCCTTCCTCTGCAATTCATTTGTTGTTTTTAAATCCAGCTCATTCAATATTGAACCGACTTTACCCGACTTGATTTGACTGATCATGTCTTTCGACAAACCGGTCCCGGTTAACTGGTTCATTTGCCCAATTTTTTCCTGCAGGGTCATCCTCGACAACAATTCATCTATTTTTGCCTCTATTGGATCATTTGTGTGAGCACACCCAACAAGGACAATGGTAAGCATGATAAAAAACAACTTCTTCTTAAACATTTTTATTCCTCTAATTTTATAATTGATATGAAAGTGTTCAATCCTGTGAATTTTGATTTAATTAAAATTAACGATATAAAATAGAAATCAAAACTTGTATAGATTCGAACATTGCAAAAGTATTTATTATTTACTGCCAACACAAATTATTATCCTCACAAAAACTCTACACAGTCAAATATTTGCCACGACATTCCCACTACATTAACTCATCTAAAATACTGTTTTACTGCATGTTGTGTTTTTTTATGTTATATAACATATATCAACATAGATTATAACCAAAAAAAAACTATTAAAATTGACACACATAATGACCATAAATCACATTTTTGACTCCGAAGAATGACATTTAACTTCCAATACACAATCATGAAAAAATTTAATACCTTTTTACTCCTTCTTTTGTTTGTATTTCAAGGTCTTTTCGCGATTCAACCCACTATCCGGAACTTTAACCGGAAAGTATCGATGGCCGGAACCCAAAACTGGCACATCATTCAACATAAAAATGATTGGATGTATTTTGCGAATAATATAGGCCTGCTGGAGTATGATGGCAATCGTTGGTCAACCTATCCAATCCGGAATTACA
This sequence comes from uncultured Bacteroidales bacterium, assembly GCA_903927945.1. Taxonomy (GTDB): domain Bacteria; phylum Bacteroidota; class Bacteroidia; order Bacteroidales; family Paludibacteraceae; genus Paludibacter. Next base: position 51,539 of record CAIYOZ010000158.1, read on the forward strand.
CGAATGTCCGTTCCCTGTATTATGATGAATCAGCCGATCGTATTTACGCCGGTGCTTTTAATGAATTTGGATATTACGCCCGAAATAAATCAGGAATACTGATTTACCACACATTGGTAGAAAAAATCAAACTGCAGGATCGGTATTTTACTGAAATCTGGAATATCCATAAAATCGATAATACCTTTTATTTTCAGGGAGATAATGAGATTTTCTTTTATAAAGGGGATAAAATAAACCGTTTCCCTTTTAAAATCAAGATCGATTGCTCGGCGGTTGTGAATAATTCACTGATCATTTCAAACCTTCAGGATGGACCCTCTTTCTTAAATGGAAATATGTTTATGAAATTCCCGGGGGCTGACATCCTGAAGAATAAAAAGATTTGCGCTATACTACCTTTCGATAAGACAAAAATATTGTTCGTGACCGATTTCTATGGTTTGTTCGTATTCAACGGTGAAAAAATAGAAGCGTACAAGACGGATATCGATGCATTCCTTTCCGAAAACCAGGTGTTCTGTGCCACGATAGAAGGATCAAAGCTGGCACTTGGTACGGTGAGGGACGGATTAGTGGTGAAAGACCTGATCACCAATTCAAATCTGTTCTCCAACACTTTCTCAGGGATGCAGAATAATACGATTCTAAGCATTGCCTTCGATCATCAACATAATCTGTGGCTGGGGCTGGACAAAGGGATTGATTATGTGTTGATTAATTCGCCTATCTACGATTTATTTGGGAACAGCCAATTGTTTGGTGCAGGTTATAGTTCATTTATCCGCAATAAAACGCTTTATTTAGGCACCAACCAGGGACTATATACCACTTCATACCCCTTGCAAAATTCACCAAATCCCTTGCCCGTAAAACTATTGCCTAAAATGCAGGGACAAGTCTGGAGCCTGACATTGATCGACAAAACCATATTTTGCGGAACCGATCACGGGGCATTTATTATTAATGAAAACAAGGTGGAACAAATACCCGGGATACCCGGCACCTGGGGCTTCCGGAAATTGCAGCATTCGCCAAATTGTATATTGGGATGTTCCTATCAGGGGTTTTTTATCCTGAAAAACAGCAACGGAAACTGGAAACTGTCAAATTTTATCAAGGGATTTTCTGATACAGGGGGTATGTTCGAAGAAGATGACGAAGGATGTATTTGGTTTAGCCACTGGATTAAAGGGATTTCCAGGCTTACATTGAATGCACGTTTGGATAGTATTTCGAAAATTGAACACTTCGACACCACGAAAGGTTTCCCCACAAACAGGGATAACACCATCTACAGAATCAACAAGAAGATCGTATTTTCAACGCAAAACGGGTTCTATAGCTACAATTATAAATCCAGGCATATTGAACGTTCATTAGAACTACAACACATATTTGGAGTCCCCTCCCATTCCATTAAACTGAATGAAACTCCCGACGGTAACCTATGGTGTACTTCCTATTCATTTATCGGGGCGGCTTTTAAACAAAAAAACAATAAATACAACCTGGATACCCTTTCATTCTCAAGCCTTAAAAACAAACTGATCAGTGGCTTCGAACATTTCAATTTTATTAACAACAACAATATTATCATTAGCACCGAGGATGGTTTCTCCTGGGTTGATCTCTCGAAAATAAAAAAGGAGAAAAGCTTTTTCAATGTCGCCATCCGGAATGTATATCTGACCAACGAAAACGATTCAATAGTCAGTGGGTATCAATCCTCTCAAAACAAAAACCAGGTTCCGGAATATGATCACATGCATAATTCCATCAGGTTTGAATATGTAGCTCCCGAATATCGAAATGAAGCCTCGGTGACTTACAGTTACCTGCTTGATAATTACGATTCAAAGTGGTCAGCTTTTACCCCTGTAAATACTAAAGAGTACACGAAACTTAAAAAAGGCACGTACATATTCAGGGTCAGGGCAAAGAGCTTGCTGGAAGCCGAATCGGTGGAAACAGCGTATGAATTTACCATTCTACCTCCCTGGTATGAAAGTAAATTTGCATATTTCATTTATTTTCTCCTGCTTGCATTCAGTATCTTTCGATTGATAATCTTTATTAATGAACGCTCCGAAAAAGGTGCCCGCGATATGGAAGTTCAGAAAGAACTGGAACTTAAAGAACAGGAAAAGCGCTTTGAAGAAGACGCCAAGGAAAAGAGAAAAGAAATCGTGGAATTAAAGAACCAACGGTTGAATCATGACTTACGCCATAAATCACAGGAACTGGCGAGTTCAACGATGAATTTAATCCGCAAAAATGAAATCCTGCTTGAAATATCCCAGAATTTGACAAAGGTGAGCTCTGGTATCAATGAACAGTCGGAACCTCATTCCATCCTCAAGGTAATTGCCAAAATGCAGGACAACATCAAGCACAATATCGAACACGACAACAACTGGAAACGATTCGCCGAGAACTTTGACCTGGTATACGAAAACTACCTCATGCGCCTCAGTGAGCGATTCCCTGTCCTGACCATCAGCGACAAGAAACTCTGCGCCTACCTCAAAATGGATTTATCTTCGAAAGACATTGCCCCCTTGCTCAACATGTCCTTCCGCAGTGTAGAGATGAGCCGTTACCGCCTGCGCAAAAAAATGGAACTCGACAGGGATATCAACCTATCCGAATTCCTCCAGAATTTCTAACTTTTCTAGCCGACATCGAACAAACCAAACAACCCGAAAGTATCAATTCTTTCGGGTTGTTTTGAATATTTTATTTCAACCAGTGTTAGAATGTAACGTAATCTTCTAATTTAACACTTACTTTTTTCTTCCTACCGACTATAAACTATAAGCTACCGACTCTTACTATACTTCATTTCAATGATAAAAGCCACCAGCAATCCCAATCCCCCGAATAACAATACCGAAGCACCGTACACCACCCCTGAAATCTCATAAGCATTA
>CAIYOZ010000159.1 GCA_903927945.1 uncultured Bacteroidales bacterium
GAAATAGATTCAGCCAGAATATTTGAGATAAATGATAAAGATATTTTTGCATCCATCGATACATTTTATTTAAATCTTACCCTTACAAAACTTCTGAGCAAAAACTTAGAAATTAGCGAATTAAAGATTGTTCAGCCTTATTTAGTTATTCTTCAAAAAGGTGACATTTTTAATTTCAATGATTTGTTGACAAAAAAAGATAAAAACAAATCGGATACAACACATTCAACTTTCCCGAAATCAATCGTAATCAGGCATATTGAATTTCGAGGAGGCAGGTTGGTATATACTGATCAGGTATTGAAGAATACAATAAAGTTGAATGATTTAGCAGTTTCAATCCCTGAACTGAGTTTTGGAAGTGGAAATACGAATGGCGGCATTCATTTAAAGATTGGGGATAGGGCCTCTTTTGATAGCAAACTTTTATTGAACATGAAGACTAATAAATTTAAACTTAATGTGCTGGTTAAAAACCTTGCCGTTAACATCTTCAAACCATACATTCAGGAAAATTACAATATTAAACAATTGGAAGGATTCGTTAATTGTAATATTTTAATAGCTGGCGATATGAATCATATCATGGATTTTAAATTAAGCGGAACAGGAAGTATCAAAGGATTTAATTTGACAAACAGTTTGAATGAGCCGGTTGCAAGTGTGAAAAATGCATCAATTAAGATGGACAAGATTTCTTATAAAACTTCTACTTATATTTTCGATAATATCTATGCTTCAAATGTCAAACTGGATTATATTCTTCATCCAAAATCAAATAATTTCAGTCAATTATTTAAACCTGAGGTTCCAAATAAACCATCGAATAATACTCCAATGACTTTAAAGATTAAAGATTTACATATAGGTAACTCCCAATTAATTTATACAGATAATACATTGAACTCTCCTTACGTATTACCGATTAAAAAAATTGACTTCATCTCTAAAAATTTTGATTTGAATGGAAATAACGAATTAAACATGAAAGGTTCTTTCCCAAAGGGCGGTTTTGTTAAATTTAATTGGAAAGGTAACATGAATGATCTTTCAAATCAAAAGATAATGTTGACACTTCAAAACATGAGTTTAAATCTGATAAGTCCATACTGTAAATTTTATACTGCCTATGATATCTCTACGGGTAACATGAATTATGTGAGTAGAAACAATATCGTTCACAACAATATAGTAAGTATCAACAACCTGGATGTATATAAAATAAATGTGGGAAAGAAACATAAAGAACTGAAAGCCCAATATAACGTTCCGTTGAAACTGGCACTCTATGTCATGAAAGACAAAGATGATAAAATCAAATTTGATCTCCCGGTAAAAGGGAACCTGAAAGATCCTAAATTTTCATATTCAAAAATCATTCTTAAAACAATGGTGAATTTAATGGTTAAAGTGGCACTAGCTCCTGTGAGGTTTTTGGCAAATTCATTTGGGATAAATTCTGAAAATATGGATATCATTCCGATTGATCCTCTTCAATCAACCTTTACTGCGGAGCAATATAGTCAGATCAATAACCTGGCAAACATTATTAAAAAGAAGCCGGATATGGTTCTCAGTCTTACTCAATATGTCAATTTACCGGATGCATTAACTGACTATAAACTTTATGAAACCAAAGTTTCCTATTTAAATTCAATGCAATCCGGAGAAAAGGATAGCTCAGTTACCTATGATGACGTTAAAGAACTTCAAAGTAATGATAAGGATTTCATCGAATATCTTGATTCAATCATTAAATCAAAGGGAAAGTACGCTGATAATATTACATTACAGGAAAAAATTAATTTGCTGTATGTTCAGGATTCAATCCAGAAAGGCTTTATAAGAAAATTAGAGGAACGAAACTCCTTTTTAAAAAACTATTTGATTACCTCCTGCGAAATTCCCGAGAAAAATCTGATCTTAAAAACTGCTGATCTCGACTCATTGAAAAATTATAGAGAAAAGGCCCAATATAGAATTGGAATGTCTTTACCGGGGGATGAAATAGCAAATAAATAAATTAAAAAAGTATATTTATTCGCTTTGTAATCAGTAATAGATAAACTAAAAACAGTTTTTAAAAAGTCACTTAAATTAACAGCAATTCCTGTTTTTAAGGTTGCAGGTAATAAGAAAAAGGAGTACTTTTGCATAAATTTGGACAATCGAGTCGAAAAGACATTTCAATCAAAACACGATATATGCAAAAGTACAAACCACTCCACTTAGTTTTGGAAGATGGAACAGTTTTTAAAGGGAAATCCTTTGGTTATGAAAAACCGGTAGCGGGTGAAGTTGTTTTTAATACTGCTATGGTTGGATATCCCGAAAGTCTGACTGACCCCTCTTATGCAGGTCAGCTGTTGGCAATTACTTTCCCGTTAGTGGGGAATTATGGTGTTCCCAATGATACCATTCAAGATGGACTCTCTACTTATTTCGAATCGGAAAAAATCCAGGCTACCGGTCTGATTATTTCCGATTTTTCTTTTGAATACAGTCATTGGAATGCCGGAAAGGGACTCAGCGAATGGTTAATTGAAAATGAGATTCCCGGCATCTTTGGTGTTGACACGCGTGAGCTTACTAAATTAGTTCGGGATAAAGGAACCATGAAAGGTAAATTCATTTTCCCTGATGGCGAAGATATTGAGTTCATAAATCCGGATGATGAAAATCAGGTCGCAAAAGTAAGCTGCAACGAAGTTATCACCTACGGAAACGGCAAACACAAAGTAGTACTCGTGGATTGTGGCGTAAAGCACAATATCATCCGTTGCCTTCTAAAACGTGACACTACGGTTATTCGCGTGCCTTGGGATTATGACTTTAACCACATTGAATTTGATGGATTGTTTATCTCAAATGGTCCCGGTGATCCGGAGTATTGTCAGACAACAGTAAAAAACATACAAAAAGCAATGCTTACCGAAAAGCCAATTTTCGGTATTTGTATGGGGAATCAACTGCTCTCAGTGGCAGGAGGAGCCAAAACCTATAAACTTAAATATGGTCACCGTAGTCATAACCAACCTGTTCAATTAGTTGGAACGAATCGTGCATTTATTACATCACAAAATCATGGTTTTGCGGTAGATAATAAGACGTTGGGGAGTGATTGGGAACCATTGTTTGTGAATATGAATGATGGAACCAATGAAGGGATCCGTCACAAAACTAAATTATGGTTTTCAGCTCAATTCCATCCTGAAGCATCTTCAGGTCCAACCGATACAGAATTCTTGTTTGATGTTTTTATTAAAACACTTACCGATCAAAGCAAAACTATCCCACAGCTTATCGAGGAAGAACTCGAATCGAGACTGATTACCAAACATACTTATACCGGAGTAGAGAAAGGTGAAATTAAAAAAGTACTTGTTCTTGGATCCGGTGCATTAAAAATTGGAGAGGCCGGCGAGTTTGATTATTCGGGTTCACAAGCTCTCAAGGCATTGAAAGAAGAAGGAATTGAAACTATATTAATCAATCCGAACATTGCAACCGTTCAAACATCAGAAGGAATTGCAAATAAAGTATACTTCCTGCCGGTGACACCGGAATTTGTTGAACGTGTTATAGAAAAAGAGCGTCCTGATGGTGTATTCCTTTCTTTTGGAGGACAAACAGCATTGAACTGTGGAGTGACACTCTTCAGAAATAAAATCTTCGAAAAATACAATGTCCGTGTCCTTGGTACGCCTGTTCAATCGATTATAGACACCGAAGACCGTGAGATCTTTAATCAGAAATTAGCCGAAATCGATATTAAATATATTCAAAGTGAAGCTGTTAATGATCTGGAAAATGCTATACGGGCAGCAAATAAACTGGGTTATCCGGTGATTGTGCGTGCTGCCTACGCACTTGGTGGATTAGGAAGCGGTTTCTGTGACAATGATGAAGAAATGAAGGAACTTGTGGATAAAGCTTTTGCTTATTCAACACAAGTGCTAGTTGAAAAATCGTTGAAAGGTTGGAAAGAAATTGAATATGAAGTAGTCCGTGACAAATACGACAATTGTATCACGGTTTGTAACATGGAAAACTTCGATCCACTGGGGATACATACCGGAGAGAGCATCGTCGTGGCACCATCACAAACCCTCACCAATCGCGAATATCATAAACTTCGTGAACTGGCCATCCGAATTATCCGGCATATCGGCATTGTAGGTGAATGTAATGTTCAATACGCATTCGATCCAGCCTCTGAAGATTACAGGGTGATTGAAGTGAATGCCCGCCTGAGCCGTTCCTCAGCACTGGCTTCGAAAGCGACGGGTTATCCGCTTGCATTTGTTGCTGCAAAACTTGGATTAGGATATGGATTACCTGAACTAAAGAATTCGGTCACTAAAGATACTTCGGCATTCTTCGAACCGGCACTCGATTATATTGTTTGTAAGATTCCGCGGTGGGACTTGGGTAAATTCCAGGGTGTCTCCCGCCAACTGGGAAGCAGCATGAAGTCGGTGGGTGAAATCATGTCTATTGGTCGTAACTTTGAAGAAGCATTCCAGAAAGGCTTAAGAATGATTGGACTGGGAATGCATGGATTCGTTGCCAATAAAGATTTCTATGCTGATGATGTGGATACTGCACTAAATCAACCAACTGACAAGCGGGTATTTTATCTGGCACAGGCATTACACAGCGGTTATTCGATTGACAGGTTACACGAACTGACTAAAATTGACAAATGGTTCCTGTATAAATTGCAACATATCGTTGAAAAAGAACACGAACTTGAAACATTTAATTCGCTCCGTGAATTGCCTGATGATGTTCTCAGACGTGCCAAAGAAATGGGTTTTTCCGATTTCCAAATTACCCGTCTGGTTACCAAATGCAACAGCGATGATATTGATGATCAGATAAAACTAACACGCCTTCACCGCAAGAGTCACGGGATTGTACCGGTGGTAAAGCAAATCGATACCCTTGCCGCAGAATATCCTGCTCAGACCAATTACTTATACCTGACTTATGGAGGTACAGGAAGTGATGTGAAATATGTAGGTGATCATCGTTCGGTGGTGGTACTTGGATCGGGTGCATATCGTATTGGATCTTCTGTTGAATTTGACTGGTGTGGTGTAAATGCATTGATGACTATTCGAAAGGAAGGTCTCCGATCGGTCATGATCAACTATAATCCTGAAACGGTTTCGACCGATTATGATATGTGTGACCGACTTTATTTTGATGAGCTGAGCTTTGAACGTGTCATGGATATCATTGATATGGAAAACCCTATGGGAACAATTGTTTCCACCGGTGGGCAGATTCCAAATAACCTTGCCATGAAACTAGCCGAGTCAAATGTAACGATACTGGGAACGCAGGCATCAGATATTGATATGGCGGAAGACCGTCATAAATTTTCTTCCATGCTTGACAAGTTGGATATTGACCAACCACGCTGGAAAGAATTAACCACATTTGAGGACGTAAATGAATTCGTTGAAGGCATTGGCTACCCGGTATTGGTTCGCCCCTCCTACGTGCTCTCAGGTGCCGCCATGAACGTGTGTTATGATGCTTCTCAGCTGGAGAATTTCCTCAAGCTGGCAACCGATGTGTCAAAGAAACATCCGGTGGTTATTTCAGAATTTATTGAAAGATGCAAGGAAATTGAAATTGATGCCGTTGCCGATAAAGGGGATATTATCGTTTATGCCATATCAGAACATGTGGAATTTGCCGGGGTACACTCCGGAGATGCCACCACACAATTTCCTCCTCAAAAAATTTATGTGGAGACTATTCGTCGCATAAAGAAAATAGCCAGTGAAATTGCACGTTCGCTGAATATATCAGGTCCGTTTAATATCCAGTTCTTAGCCCGTGAGAATTACATCAAAGTGATTGAATGTAATCTTCGTTCCTCGCGTAGTTTCCCCTTTGTATCAAAAGTTTTAAAGATTAACTTTATTGAACTGGCAACAAAGGTCATGCTTGGATTGAAAGTCGAGAAGCCTGAAAAATCAGCATTTGACCTCGACTATGTAGGCATAAAAGCTTCCCAGTTCTCATTTGCCCGTTTACAACAGGCTGATCCTGTATTGGGAGTCGATATGGCTTCAACCGGTGAAGTGGGTTGTATTGGGGATGATTTCTCGGAAGCAATTCTTAAATCATTACTTTCAGTAGGTTTCCGGATTCCTAAAAAAAGGATCCTGATTTCTTCCGGAGAGCCCAAATCAAAGGTTGAACTGTCTGCAGCGTGTCTGTTGTTGCAAAAGAAAGGCTATGAACTTTATGCCACACATGGCACTCAGCGTTTCTTACTGGAGAACGGTGTAGAATCTACTTCTGTACAATGGCCGGATGAAGAAGGTGAGTTCAATGTAAAGAATATGATTGCCAACAAAGAATTTGATCTGGTCATCAATATTCCGAAAAATACTTCGAAACGCGAACTGGCGAATGACTATGAAATACGCCGTGGAGCTATTGATTTCAACATTCCATTACTGACAAACGCACGTCTTGCGTCAGCCTTCATCACTGCTTTTTGTACAATGAGCTTTGAGGATATTAAGATAAAGAGCTGGGATGAGTATTAATTCAGACAGTAGGACATCGTATATAGATTAAATTTTTATATTCTGACATAGAACAGCCGGTTATTTCAACATAACTGGCTGTTCTTATGTTCATGACTATTAGTCGGCACAGCATACGCAAGGAGATTAATCGATTTATCCGTATGGTTCCTGGTGACTTCCTGGTGGGTTCGTTATACCTTTGAATTTATTAATAAAATAAATATTATATTCTAATTACATAGACGTTACATAGATGTTACATACCTATATAGGTATGTAATGTATATGTGACATCTATGTAACATGTATGTAACGTCTATGTAACGTCTAAAGACTATGGTATATTAAAGGCCGGAGTAAGGCTAGCTGAAAGATAGCAGGTGACTTTGCGTTGAATGGTAGCCTTTCAAACTGGTAATTGTACACAGTTTATTTTTTAATTGACAGAAACTTCAAATTATTATTATTCAACCCCATAAAAACCGTACCTTTGCACCCGATTTGAAAAAATCGAGAATAATACTCTCTAATTTTACAGTAAAGACTCATTTATGAAACGTATTAACGAATACAAGAAACTATTTAATGTTGAGCAGGACACTGATCTCAAAGTGTTAAAAACAACCTATCGGAATTTAGTAAAAGAATGGCACCCTGATAAATTTCCAGCAGGAGATGAATTGGCTGTTGAAGCTGAACATAAAAGTCGTCAGATAATCGATGGATATCATTTTTTAGTAAGTATCGCTCCTGAAACCATTGCCGCAAATTTAGAAGAATATAACTCCATTACCACTGAATCCGGTTTAGCCGATTTCAAACTTAAAGGGCAGATGCTGGAAGTTTCATTTTTAGATGGTTCAACTTATGAGTATTTCGGCGTTTCTAAAAATATCTATACACGGCTAATCAATGCTGATAAGCAATTACGATTTGCAAAAAGAAACATTTTCAATTCCTATTTGTACCGAAAGTCAAAAAAAGCGAGTGAAGTTGCTTAATTTGTTTTCCAATTGATAGTTTTTACGATTCTTCATTTAAAATCTAAAAGATAGGCTGATCTTCTTAATTGAGGATCAGCCTATCTTTTTTAGTTCAAGGAGAAAGGTGATAAATTCATATAGAACAGCCATCAATCGAACCTTATCGGAATTGGATTGTTAGTTAAAGTAGAATTTAAAATGAATTTAAAACTCATACTAACTTGGATAACATAAAAACAATCGAAAAAATCGCTTATAAACAACCAGCTGTGATATTTAATGAATTTGATCCTTTAAAAGATGAAATTCTTAGAATCATTGATAATGATGGTCATGTAATAAACGAAGAATTATTTCCGGAGCTTGATGATGAAACAGTCATTAAAGCCTACAAATCTATGCTTTTTGCACGCGTGGCCGACGACATGGCAGTTTCTTTCCAACGTCAGGGGCGCATGTATACGTATCCGCCCATTAATGGACAGGAAGCCATTCAAATTGCTGCCGGTTTAATAATACGTGAAGATGACTGGCTGGTTCCTGCGTTTCGTGAAATGGCTATCATGCTTGCAAAGGGGGTCACCTTAAGAGAGATTTTTCTATACTATATGGGAAATGAACAGGGCAGTAATTTTAGCAAAGCCAAACACGTACTACCCATTTGTGTTCCCATAGCCTCCCAGTTAATCCATGCTACCGGCATAGGATATTCTATTAATTATCAGAAAAAGGATGAAGTCGTCTTTCCATATGTGGGGGACGGTGGTACTTCCGAAGGTGATTTTAGTGAAGCCCTCAATTTTGCCGGTGTATGGAAAGTCCCTGTGATTTTCACCATTCAAAACAATCAATATGCCATTTCATTTCCGGTTAGCGGACAGACCAGATCGGTAAATCTTGCCGTCAAAGCCGTTGCATTCGGGTTACCCGGCATCAAGGTGGACGGGAATGATTTCTTTGCCATGTATGTGGCTTACAAACAAGCTTTCGACCATGCCCGTGCCGGTAAAGGTCCCGTATTAATCGAGGCACTCACCTATCGGAAAGGAGCACATACCACCTCCGATGATCCCTCAAAGTACCGTACAAAAGAAGAAGAGATGGAATGGGATAAAACTGATCCTTTGCAACGATTGAAAAAATATATTGTCAGAAAAGGAATCTGGAAAGAAGATGAGGAAAAACTCATAGAAGAATATAAACTCGAAGTGGAGAAGCAATTTACAGAAGCTGAAAATTTCACTCCTTATCCGTTGGAAGATGTCTTTCAATTTATGTATGTGGATACACCTGATGTGTTGAATATTCAAAAAGAGGATTATAAATTGTATCAAAATTGGAAGGAGAGTAGAAAATGAGTGTCATGACAATAGTCCAGGCTATCAATAATGCATTAGACATTATGCTTGAGGAAGATAAATCGGTGGTAGTGTATGGTGAAGACTCCGGAAGAGAAGGTGGTGTTTTCAGGGTAACAGAAGGATTGCAAAAAAAGTATGGGGTTGAACGTGTTTTTGACTCCCCACTGGCCGAATCAGCCATTGTAGGTACGGGCCTTGGTATGGCATTATCAGGTTTAAGGCCGGTAGTAGAGCTCCAGTTTGATGGGTTTACCTATCCTGCATTTAATCAGATCATTTCCAATGTTTCCAGAATGCACAACCGTTCCAGGGGAATGTATAAGGTGCCTATGGTGATTCGTTTCCCCTATGGAGGTGGAATTAATGCCCTGGAACATCACTCCGAAAGCCCCGAAGCATTGTACGCCCACATTCCAGGTTTAAAAGTTGTCATTCCCTCTTCCCCACACGATGCCAAAGGGTTATTAATTTCTTGCATCGAAAGTGATGATCCGGTCATTTACATGGAACCGAAAAGAATATACAGGGCGATAAAACAGGAAGTTTCCGATGATAAATTTTCTATCCCGCTGGGAAAGGCAAAAGTACTGACTGAAGGCAGTGATGTAACAGTTGTTGCATTCGGTGCCATGATTCGTGAATGCCAGAAAGCAATGGTAATGGCTAAAGAAGCAGGCATTTCGGTTGAACTGATCGATTTGCGGACCATTTATCCCATCGACAAAGAAACTATTGCTGAATCCATTAAGAAAACAGGAAGAATCGTCATAGTGGCTGAAGCTCCTGAATCTTTTAGTGTCGGAGCCGAACTTATGGCCATTGCTAATGAAGAAGCCTTTCTCTATCTCGAAGCCCCACCGAAAAGGGTTATGGGATTCGATACCATTGTTCCCCTGGCAAAGGGTGAGCCCATGTATATGATTACTCCCGATCGCATTTTCTACGAAATAGAACGCACAGTAAAATACTAAAATCCAACATCATGAGATATATTTTTAATTTCCCGGATATTGGCGAAGGTCTTGAAGAAGGGACTATTCTTGAATGGTACGTGGTGAAAGGACAGGCTATCAAATCGGGCCAGGCTCTTGTAAACATGGAGACTGATAAAATTGTGACGGATATTCCTTCTCCTAAGGCAGGTACAATAGTTGCTATTTACGGAAGCGTCGGCGAAACGATACGCGTAGGAAGTCCATTAGTAGAAATTGAAATTGAAGGAGTATCCGGGGAAGAAGCCATTGCTGTGGCAAATGAACCGGTAAAAGAAGTTATTCCTGAAGAGGAGGGTGCTGCCGGAGTCGTAGGGACTATGGAATTGGCGGGTAAAAGTGCAATACTTCCAGCCAGTGATGAGGGTTCTTCAAAACAAAAAACTGAAGAAAAGCCTGTCACAAAAGTACAGGCTACTCCCCTTGCCCGTGCCATGGCAAGAGACATGAAAATCGATATCAACACGATTTTTGGTACAGGGCCATCAGGCAGGGTATCTAAAGAAGATGTTCAAAACTTTAAACCCTCGAAAGGTTCACCAGAAAGAATTCAGCGTACTGAACCCATTACCCGTATTTTATCCGGAGATTCGGTCACCTACGAACCCCTTACCCAGATACGGAAAGCGATTGCCAAGAACATGCTGAATTCTAAACAGAGTACAGCACATATGACTCTTTTTGATGAAGTTGAAATATCCGTTTTGATGGGTATCCGGGAAAAACTTAAACCGTCATTCGCAGAAAAGAACACTAAACTCACGTATCTTTCATTCATCGTGAAAGCTACCGTGCAAGCGCTGAAGCAGTATCGCCAGTTAAATTCTCAGATTGATATTGAAAATGAAAGAATGATCTTTAATAACCGGTATAATATAGGAATTGCTGTCGATACCCCAGAGGGATTGGTGGTTCCGGTGATCAAAGATGCCGACCAGCTTTCGATATTACAGATAGCACAGAAAATTACGGAGTTATCCGACAAAGCACGTGACAGGAAACTTTCATTGGATGATATGAAAGAAGGGACTTTCACACTAACCAACTATGGTTCTATTGGAGGTATCTATGCAACCCCGGTCATCAATTACCCACAGGCTGGCATACTTGGTATCGGCAGGATAATTGTTAAACCGGTTGTGAAAGACAAAATGATTGTCATCGGAAATGTATTGCCACTTTCTTTATCAGTCGACCATAGAATTGTTGATGGAGGTGAAGCTTCCCGCTTTATGAACCTGATCCTGGAATATCTGTCCGATCCTATATTAATGATGATGGAATAAATTGTATCAATAAACCAAATTTAAGGAGACTATTATGGAATATGATGTTGTAATTATTGGTGCAGGACCGGCCGGATATGTAGCTGCCATTCGGGCGGGACAGGTTGGTTTGAAAACTGCCATTATCGAAAAAATATATATGGGTGGCATGTGCCTCAACTGGGGATGTATTCCAACCAAAGCCTTGTTGGAAAGTGCAAAAGTGTTCAATAAAGTAAAGGTCGCCGAAGAATTTGGGGTGGATGGAATTGAGGTTGATAAACTATCCTTTAACTGGGAAAAAGCAAAAGCAAGATCGAACCGTATATCCCGAAAACTATCAGGGGGAGTAAGTTATCTGCTCAAAAAGAATGGAGTAGATGTTATTTCAGGGACTGCTAAACTGGGTGCTGATCATACCATACTGGTGGACGATAAAATAATAACAGCCAAAAATATCATAATAGCCACCGGGTCAAAGCCAAAAGCAATGGATAAATCTTTATCAAATGCTCCCATTGTTGAAATGGAAAAGTTGTTTGAGCTGGAGTTAATTCCCGAAAACATAGTGGTAACCGGTAATCATGTTTCATCGGTCGAAATGGCTCAATTCTTCAAGCTCATTGGTAAAAAAGTAACGCTGATTGCCAACAGTGACTATTTTATGGCTGGGTTGGATGATTATTTAATTACAACGGTTACAAAAAAACTTAAATCGGAAAACATTGATCTGATCCTCAATGCCTATCCTGAAAAGTTCGAGAATGGTGAAATCCATATTGGTGGATTCAATATAAAATGCGACTTGTTAGTCAATTGTAATTCCCGCAAGGCCATATTCCCGGAAAGTGAAATTCCCCTGGAGCTTACCGAACGGGGTTTTATTAAGACTTCCGACTCATTCGAAACAAGTATCAAGGGGGTATATGCCATCGGAGATGTCAGTGGAAAAAGCTTTGTGGCTCATGTTGCCTCGGCACAGGGAATCCATATTATAAATTTCATTAAAGGGATTAAGGGTAATTTCGATAGTACCACCTACCCTATCAACATGTACACTATTCCCGAAATGTCACAGATAGGCATGACCGAACAAGCCATTAAAGACGAAGGAATTGAATATAAAATAAGTGAATTCCCGCTATCTGTCAATGGAAAAGCCATGATTGAAGGCAATACCGAAGGGTTTATCCGTATGATATCCGACAAAAAGTACGGACAAATACTGGGAATACAAATCGTAGCAGCCAATGCAACGGATATGATTGCCGAAGCAGGGGCTTTTATGAATCTGGAAGCTACTATTTATGATGTGGCCAAAACAATTCATGCTCACCCCACTGTTTCTGAAATTTACATGGAAGCAGGTTTTGAAGCCATTGACAAAGCCATTCATCTCTAAATCCACCACATGTTTAACACCAAGGAGTATAATCTTCCTGACATTGATTTGCTGACTAAAAAGACCAATCAATTTATGATTTGGATACCCGATAAAGTATATATTGTACTTGGGGCATCAAATAACCCGAATGATGCATTGAATATCGAGAATGTCATTCATGATAATATCACTGTGCTGAAACGTCCTTCAGGAGGCCAGACGGTAGTGCTTACTCCAAACAACATCATTATTTCGGCTGTTTTTGCAAACCGGGATTCAATACAACCCCGTGATGTCTTTCACCACATCAATAAACTGATTATCTCTGCCATCGAAAAGATGGGCATACAGGAATTGTCTTTAATGGGCATTTCGGATATCGCTGTCTCCGGCCGAAAGATTTTGGGATCCTCCATATACCGGAATAAGACTTCCCTGTTGTATCATGCCGTGCTGAATTTAGGCGAGCCGGCTTATACTTTGGAACGCTACCTGAAGCATCCCTCAAAAGAACCTGATTACCGGAACGGTAGGTCACACAGCGATTTTGTGACTTCACTCAAAGAAAAAGGACTTATGCATAGTACCCATCATATTGAAAACATGCTGTCCTTGTCTTTAGAAAGCCTGTTCAATGTATGACAAACAAACAACCTGAATTGATAAACCTCCAATTACAAAGTGATATTTCATTGAATAATCCTTTTGCCGAATTTAAATTTCTGCTCGATTCACGAGTACAAAAGTATAATAGTTTCGATTTTATCTCCTCCGATCCGATACAGATACCTCACCGTTTCTCAAGAAAAGAGGATATTGAAATTGCGGCTTTCCTCACCGCTACCATCTCGTGGGGACAACGCAAAAGCATTATCAACAATGCCAACAGGCTCATGGAGTTAATGGATAGCTCTCCGTATGAGTTTCTGACTGAAACAGCTTTAAATAATGGTTTTACTTCAGAAGAATCAATCACTCATCCAGATTTAAAGCGTATCTCTAAATTTGTCCACCGTACTTTTAATGGGGATGATTGTTTGTATTTCCTGGAATCCCTGAGGAACATCTATTTAAACCATTCCGGCCTGGAAGACGTGTTTACCACAGGATATCAGTTGGAGGGAAGTATTTATGGAGCCTTACAACATTTCCGAAAGGTGTTTTTGTCCATTCCTCACGAAACCCGTATTCGGAAACACATATCCGATGTTGCAGCCAATTCTTCCGCGAAACGGCTCAATATGTTCCTTCGTTGGATGGTACGGAGTGATGACTGTGAAGTTGATTTCGGATTGTGGAAAAACATTCCATCTTCTGCCCTGATGCTCCCGCTGGATGTACATACCGGTAATGTGGCCCGGGGGTTAGGTCTACTTTCCCGAAAACAAAATGACTGGAAAGCTGTGGAAGAAATTACAGCTGTGTTGCGTAAGTTCGATCCCTGCGATCCTGTTAAATACGATTTTGCCTTGTTTGGGTTGGGTGTATTTGAAGGAAAAAATCCTATTCTCCACTAAAACATTGATTAAAAATAAGCGCTAACAAAAACAGTTGAACTCCCTTAAGGTGTTCAACTGTTTAAATTTATGATGCTGAATCATCACATTAAAACTCAACTTTCAATGTTGCACCCAGTTGCATAGGTTTTCCTGATTGTCCAAAGTTTCCACCCGAATAAAAGTAGAATGCATTATACTCTGTGTTGAAAAGGTTCTTAGCCCATAACTCCAGTCCAAAAGCACCTTTATTCACTCCTACTTTGGCATTGACCAACGAATAGAAATCCTGCGATATGGCATTAGCCTCCGTCCAGTAGATTTTACCAATTCCTGTATATTGAACTGTTGCCATCAAGCGGTCAATCAGGGCATGCTTGAACGCATGTTCGTAAGTACCGCTCAAACTTAAGGTGTTTTGAGGTGCGTAAGGCACATATTTTCCTTTATAATCAACAGGAGTATAAATTCCATTTCCTCTGTTGTCATATGATTTCAAGGTGTCGGTATAATTTTTAAAAGTTGCTTTTGCAAAACCATAGTTCAATCCGGCACTGAACCCACCACCCAGGTTGGCATCTTCCGAGATCTCAAAGCCTTTACTAACTACCTGACCTGCATTTGTAATCACACGGCCGCTGGTACTTGAAAAAATCTTTGCTAATTGCATGTTATCTACGTTAATGTAGAAAAGAGAAATACTGGTTTTCAAATGATCGTTAAAAGTAAGGCATTGTCCGCCCAATTCATAGTTCATGCTGAACTCAGGTTTATAGAGTATTGTCTTGCGAACATCCGGATTCGCATTGACACACATCATGGCATTTGTCAGTAAATCCGAAAACATCTGTACATTAAACCCTCCTGTTTTATAACCACGGGATGCGGTAGCATATACAAACTGACGATCAGTCCATGCGTATTTCAACGATACTTTTGGTAATAACTCTGTAAATGGAACTGATTCATGTCCTTGAAATTTTGCGGTAGGGACCTGGTCAATCGATGTATTATAATCAAGGTTTACAATTTCATAATCCAACCTCAGCCCGGCAGTCACTGACAATCCTTTTACTAAAATATTATTTAACGTTGACTGGTGGAAAAGAGCCGCACCTTTATTATCTGTATTAAATAAACCGGGGATCGTCAAGTGGTAATTTTTCATAGCGAGCGGGCTGTTCATATCGATGGTTTGTATAAAACCAGTGGCCCCGAAACTCCATTGATAATCGTTATTGTTATTCGATTTCAGATTAATTTCTTCATTGAAAGCGTTTTGTTTTTGAATCTGCTCCAATGCCATGTTGTTGGCGGCTGTATAATCCAGGTCCATTTTCATATCATCCGAATAATACTGATGCGAAGTAGTGGAACTCAACACAATATCCTTTGTTTTATATTGCAAAAACAAACTGTTTGTGACCATTGTCCGTGTATAGGAGCTGGTATCATTGAAATTGGGTTGTGCTACTTTGTTGCTGGTTAAATCATACACACCATACGGGAAAGCACCTTGCTTCACATAATCGATATTGAAATTATACTGAGCTTTTAAATTCGGGCATATATTCCAATCCAATTTTAAATGCCCCCCCGCAGAGGTTAGATCATCAGCATCTTTCCCTGTAAATGTATTTTTAAAAAAGCCATTGTCGTGATTATAATAGCCACTGACCGATGCACCAAAATTATCACTTAGCTTGGCATAATGAGCGATCTTCGCATTCACCAGACCATAGTTTCCTCCTGTAAGTGCCAGCTTTGTCCCCTGGTAATTTAACGGTGAAAGGGTATAGATATTTACAATTCCACCCTCAGCATTCCGGCCATAAAGGGTGCCCTGGGAACCGCGTAACACTTCAATCTGACGGATATCGTAAAAATCAAAATCAAAAGTTGATTTTTCAAAATACGGTACATTATCCACATACAAGCCCATCGATTGTCCGCTATTCCGTGATCCGATACCGCGGATATACGAAGTGGTGGACATAGCCGAGCCATAATCGGGGATATAGAAGTTTGGAACCAATCCACTCAGATCCCTGACATTGGTGACCTGGGCAGTATTAATTAGTTTTGAATTTAGAATAGTCGAAGAAACGGGTGTTTGTTGAGGTGATGTCTCTTTCAGGGAATTGATGATCACTTCGTTGAGATTCACCACGCGGGTTGAATCTTTTTGATTTTGGGCCATTGAAATAAGGCTAAACGACAAAAGAACAGATAGTAAAATTTGCTTTTTCATTTTTTATTCAGTTTTGTTTAATAAATAGGAATTAATATGTCCGTGTAAATCAGACACAAATTGACTTCTGAGAACAATTCTATTCAGCAGTGAAATCAGAAACCAATTAATTTATTCAGGAAATAAAACCGGGGGGAGGACGTGTAAAATCAACATAACTCAACCCATCGGTAGTCGAAAAAGTCGATTTGTAGTTAATACGGATTTCTTGTGGAACGAAAAGCGGAAGTTCAGGCTTGCTGGCTTCTACAAGCTCAGCCTGAGCCTGGAAATCATGATAAGAAGTCTGATAGGAAGAAACAGTTGAATGTTCAATGGCTGAAACCTGCATGACCAAGGCACATGCGTCAATTTGAGTTTCCTGGGGTTTTACAGCCGGGGTTAATAAGCACAGAACGTACCCGATCACCATGAGTATCTCAGGGATAAACGATATCAGCAGACCGTTCTGAAACATGAACATGGCAAATAATTTCTAATTATGAATTGTGAATGATCAATTATGAATCAAAAAGAGCCTCTCATGGGACTCGAACCCGCGACCTATTCATTACGAATGAATTGCTCTACCAACTGAGCTAAAGAGGCAATATTGATGGTTGGAAATTTTGTGAATGCAAATATAGTGCTTTTAAGTATTCTAAAAAAACATATTCCAAAAAAAAACAGTTTTTAGTTCGAAAATAAAAAAGCGGCTTCGTGGAACATGGCTAAATTCTCATAAAATCTATTGTTTTACTCTTTCCTAATATCACTCAATCTTACCTCATCCCGCTTCTGTCTTAAGTATTATGGGGGTTTATAGAGACTTTAAAGAGGGTTCAATGAGGGTTTAGAGGGGTGAACCTCATTGAACCCTCACTGAACCCTCACTGAACCCTCACTGAACACCTCTGAAATATGAAGTGATAAAGAATAAGAATAGAGCAAGTAGTGGAAAGAGATAAAGGCAAAATAAGAGAAATTGAAGCTTAAATTCGATTTCATATTTTATGAGCCTGTCGTCATATAATTTTCGGGATTTACTTCTTTATATTATTCCCAATCCTTATCTTTGTACATCATGTGACCCTAATAAAAGATACAACAACGAATGTCCGATACCTATAAAACCATATTAACGCCTTCAGAGGGAATCTACAAAGAGAAAGGAAGTAAATTCCTATCGTTTGCCTTCCCGGTAATTACCGGTGAGGACGTAAAAGAGTTGATAAAGACGCATAAGAAAGACTTCTACGATGCACGTCACGTATGCTTTGCCTACATGCTTGGCCCTGACCGCAAGGAATGGCGTGCCAACGATGATGGGGAACCTTCGGGAACGGCAGGCCGACCGATACTGGGACAAATCAATTCCAGGGAACTTACAAACGTTCTGGTGATCGTGGTCCGGTATTTTGGGGGAGTGTTATTGGGAACCGGGGGATTGACTACCGCCTATAAGGAAGCGGCAGCCGATGCCCTCCATCAGGCCGAAATCATTGAAAAAACGGTGGATGTCACTTCAACGATTAACTTTGATTACGTATTGATGAATGATGTCATGCGGGTGATTAAGGATACCAATGCTCACATCCTTCAACAGAGTTTCGATAACCAATGTTTCATGCAATTGTCTATCCGAAAACAGGATGCGAACCTCTTAAATTCAAAGCTTGAGAAAATAAGTGGATTGGTGTTTGAAAAGGAAGAAAGTGATAAGCAATAATTTTTAAGACTAAAATATTGACATACTGAATGTGATCCATTCAATAATAAAACATTTTAGTTTTTCCCAATGTTGTTTATAGATAGTACAAATTAGTAGGACAATTAAGCATAATAGTTTGATTAGTATTAGTGGAATTTTGCAATTTTATAGTAGCAAAGTTTTGTCTTTAACATCCATGTAAAAAAGCGAATGCATTATGACCAAGAAAAGCACATTGAAATTATTCGATGAAAAGAAAGTTCGAACCTTGTGGGACGATGAACAGGAGAAATGGTATTTCTCGGTCATTGACGTTGTGGAGATATTGACGGATAGTCCAAGACCCCGAAAGTATTGGAATGCATTAAAAGCAAAATTGAAGTTAGAAGGAAGTGAACTGTCCCATAAATTGGGACAGTTGAAATTGGAAGCTGAAGATGGCAAAATGCGCTCGACAGACGTAGCTGATTCAGAGCAACTATTAAGATTGATACAGTCAATTCCATCGCCCAAAGCAGAGTAAACGGTTGGATGAATTACAAGATCCTGAAATCAGTATCGACCGGGCAATGGAGCAATAATTGAAACTTGGCTATTCAGAAAATTGGATAAATCAGTGTTTGAAAAGTATAGAGATACGCAAAGAACTAACCGATGAATGGAAGCTTAGAGGGATGAAAGAAGGACAACAATTTGCGACACTTACCGACATTATTACCCAAACGTGGTCGGACAAACCAAAGCGTATAAACAATTCAAAGGACTGAAAAAAGAAAATCTGCGAGACAATATGACCAATACTGAGTTGATCCTTAATATGCTTGCTGAAGCTTCAACAAAAGATATTTCCGCAGTTGTACAACCAAATAACTTCGATGAAAACAAAAAAGTGGCCATCAAAGGTGGCAATGTTGCTAAAGTAGCTCGTCAGGAGTTGGAAGCCAACACTGGAAAAAATGTGGTCACATCACTCAATGCCAAATCAATACATAAATTGAACAACAATAAGAGTGAGTTGGAACTTGAATGAAACTTATCAGAGATTGAATACTAAAAATAATGGAGTCGTCATCTTGTCACTGAATGAATACAATTCATTGAATGCAATATAACATGAACTTTCATAAAAAACAAACAAAATTAGACTCGATAATGCAATTGATAACCTAAAGAACAGAAAAGATTGATTTACCAGGTGAAAGAGAATGAAATTTTGATTGGGAAATGTAGATTTCAATCTAATTGAAAAAATGAAATTTAAGCATTCGGAATCCCAAAAAAATGACCTATCTTTGCAGTCAGAAATGAAAACGAGAAACTTTAAATATTTTTTCGAACAAAGCAACTCACAGCAAACTTGTTGCGTTGAAAAGTTGCCCCCAAGACATTCAGAAAACCAATATAAATCTTGACAGGATTTGTGTTGGTTTTTTTGTTAAGAACCCCTATATCCCCTAAAGGGGACTCAGGAAAAGTGAAGTTCTGAATTATTGGTGAAAAAAAACTGAAATAATAAAACAACTCTTTAATAACAGGTCTTTAAGCCCCTTTAGGGGTTTGGGGTCGTTTTCTTAAACCTATGAGCAACAAAAGTCTAGTATCTATTTCAGATTACAGCAAGGAAGAAATTCTGGCTATTCTTGATTCGGCTGCCGAATTTGAAGCCAATCCGAATCGCAAGACCTTGGATGGGAAAGTGATTGCCACCTTGTTCTTTGAACCCTCCACGAGGACCCGGTTAAGCTTTGAAACAGCAGTGATACGATTAGGAGGTTCTATCATTGGCTTTTCGGATGCTGCCACCAGCAGCTCCTCGAAAGGGGAAACATTGAACGATACGATCCACATGGTGAGTTGTTATGCCGATGCCATTGTTATGCGTCACCCGCTTGAAGGGGCTGCACGGTATGCTTCAGAGGTTTCACCGGTACCTATCGTAAATGCCGGTGATGGTTCAAACCAGCATCCTTCGCAGACATTGCTGGATATGTATTCGATTTTGAAGACACAGGGTACCCTCGAAAACATGACAATCTGTGTGGTCGGTGATTTGAAATACGGACGGACAGTACATTCACTGATTATGGCAATGTCACATTTCCACCCTACATTCAAATTCATTGCACCAGCTGAATTAAGAATACCGGATGAATACAAGGTTTTTTGCCAACGGAACGATATTCCTTTCACCGAAGTGACAGAGCTATACGACAATTTCCAGGATGCAGATATCCTGTATATGACCAGGGTTCAAAAGGAACGTTTTCAGGACTTAATGGAATACGAAAGGGTGAAAAATGTATATACACTCAAAAACTCCATGCTCTACAATACAAAACCCAATCTACGTATTCTCCACCCACTGCCACGGGTATCAGAAATAGATCCGGATGTGGATGAAAACGAAAAAGCCTATTATTTCCATCAGGCACAAAACGGATTGTATGTACGACAGGCAATTGTCAGTAAAGTACTTGGACTTTAGAAGGAGTAAGAGGCAAGAGGTAAGGAATCAGTAATGAGGAATGAGAATAAGAAAGTAATAAGAAAGTAATTTTATTATGGAAAAGAAATTAAAGGTAGCTGCACTTCGAAATGGAACGGTGATCGATCATATACCGGCAGATAAATTATATAAGGTAGTCTCTATTTTACGCTTGGAGACAAGTGAGAATCAGATTACCATTGGTAACAACCTGGAGAGTGCCAAAGTAGGTAAAAAGGGTATCATCAAAATATCCGACAGGGCTTTTGCCGTAGACGAAACAAACAAAATAGCCTTGATTGCGCCAAACGCTAAAATTAATATCATTCGTGATTATCAGGTGGTTGAAAAACGAGTATTGACACTTCCGGAGGAAATCCGGGAAATCGTTCAATGTACCAATCCGAATTGCATTACCAACAACCAACCGGTAACAACACGCTTTCTGGTATTGACTCATAATAATGAGATTATGCTGAAATGCCATTACTGCGAGCGGGAAGTAAAAAGGGATGAGGTTCGTATTAAATAGAGGTAAGAGGTAAGGAGCAAGAGGTAAGGATTTAGAAATGAGAGATGAGGAATGAGAAAAGAGAAAAGAGAAAATATGGGGATTAGTAAAGATATAAACAAATCACAATTAATTGAGAATGAAAAGGGCTTGGATAAAGGGCATGTATCCTGGAAACCGGGAACACTGATTTACCCATTACCGGCAGTCCTGATTTCATGCGGAAAGGATGAAAGCGAATATAATTTACTGACGATAAGTTGGGTTGGCACCATTTGCACCAATCCGCCTATGTGTTATATATCAGTGCGTCCCGAAAGGCATTCGTATGATGTCATCAAAAAAAACATGGAATTTGTCATCAATCTGACCAATGAGGAAATGGCTTATGCTACCGACTGGTGCGGGGTTAAGAGTGGGAAAGATTTCAATAAATTCTCGGAGATGAATCTAACACCGGCAAAATCGGAGTATATTAGTGCACCTATTGTCAAGGAATCTCCGTTAAGCATCGAATGCAGGGTAAAGGAAATCGTAAAACTTGGTTCGCATGATATGTTTATTGCCGACGTAGTGAATGTTCAGGCTGACAACCGTTATATCGATCCGGTAACGGGAGAATTCAAACTTTCGGATGCAAAGTTGATTGCCTATTCCCACGGCCATTATTATAAACTGGGGGAAGAAATCGGTAAATTTGGCTGGAGCGTGAGGAAGAAGAAATAGGGTGATTGGTTGATTGGTTAATTGGTTAATTGGTTAATTGGTTGATTGGGTTGATTGGTTATTAAGTTATTGGGTTATTAGGTTATTAGGTTATTGGGTAATTAGGTTGTTATTCAGTGGTTGAGAAAAAAAGAAAGTAAAAAAAAAGAAGTAAGAAATAAGAAAAGAGAGTAAAATGAAACATGAACTAGACCTTACTACATGGAATAGACGTGAACATTTCGAAGTTTTTAGAAACTTTGATGAACCTTTATTCGGGATTACCGTTAAAGTTGAATGTTCAAAAGCATATCGGGTGTCCAAAGATTTAGGTTATCCGTTTTCATTGTTTTACCTGTATCTATCACTGAAAGCAGTGAATGAAATAAAAGAATTCAGGTACCGGATTGAAGGTGACAAAGTAGTTTGTTATGACAGCGTAGGTGCCGGACCGACGATATTCAGGGAAGATGAAACCTATGGCGTGGGTTATTTGAAATATTATACTGAGATTGACAAATTCATGTTAGAGGCAAAGATCGAAGTGGAAAGAGTAAAAGCAGAGAAAGGATTGAAATTTCCCATTTCTGATGAAAACATTATCCACTACTCTACCCTACCCTGGGCTGATTTTACTTCGGTAAACCACGCCAGGCGATTGGACATAGGACGCAGCATCCCCAAAATTACCTTTGGAAAAATTACACGGATAGGTGATACTATGTGGATGCCTGTTGATATACATGCCAATCATGCTTTGATGGATGGGTTTCATGTAGGGAAGTTTATCAATAGGTTTCAGCAACTATTGAATCAGGAGTAAGAAGGTAAGAAGGTAAGTGGCAATAGGTAAGGAACGAGGAATGAGAGATGAGAGATGAGAAATGAGTAAGAGTGAAGAAAATAATAAAGAAAAGTAGAAAAATTAAATTGAATATAATTCGTCTTTCGGCTATAGAATTTGGACTATAGCCGAAAGACCTTAGACAACAAAAAAAATGAAAAGAGACCAAGTGATTTTTGACATCATTGCACGTGAAAAGCAACGTCAGTTAAAAGGAATCGAGTTGATTGCTTCCGAGAATTTTGTAAGTGATCAGGTTATGGAAGCTATGGGTTCCGTGCTGACAAACAAGTACGCCGAAGGTTATCCCGGAAAAAGATATTATGGAGGTTGCGAAGTAGTGGATGAGAGTGAACAAATAGCCATCGACCGGTTGAAAGAAATATTCGGAGCGGAGTGGGCAAACGTACAACCTCACTCAGGAGCACAGGCTAATGCAGCAGTATTTTTAGCATGTTTGAATCCTGGAGATAAATTCCTTGGATTAAACCTGGCACATGGTGGACACCTGTCACATGGCTCGTTGGTAAACAGCTCGGGAATTCTTTATAGACCTTGCGAATACAATGTGAATAAAGAAACAGGTCGTGTGGATTACGATCAAATGGAAGAAGTAGCCATCCGTGAACAACCAAAAGTAATTGTGGGTGGTGGTTCAGCTTATTCACGCGAATGGGACTATAAACGTATGCGCGAAATAGCCGATAAAGTTGGCGCTATATTGATGATCGACATGGCACACCCTGCAGGGTTGATAGCTGCCGGTTTATTGGAGAATCCATTGAAATGGGCTCATATCGTTACTTCGACAACTCATAAGACATTGCGCGGACCACGTGGGGGAATCATTCTCTTAGGAAAGGATTTTCCAAATCCATGGGGAAAAACGACTCCAAAAGGTGAAATCAAAATGATGTCTGCCCTACTCGACTCAGCAGTATTCCCAGGAATTCAAGGCGGTCCGTTGGAACATGTAATTGCCGCAAAAGCTGTATCTTTTGGTGAATGCTTACAACCAGAATACAAAGAATATCAGATTCAAGTAAAGAAAAATGCCGCAGCGCTGGCAGATGCATTAACAGCAAGAGGTTTTACCATCGTTTCGGGTGGTACTGACAATCATTCCATGTTAGTGGATTTACGTTCCAAATTTCCGGACTTAACAGGTAAAGTTGCTGAAAAAGTATTGGTGGAAGCCGACATTACCATAAACAAAAACATGGTACCATTCGATAGCCGCTCACCATTCCAGACTTCAGGCATCCGTCTGGGTACACCAGCTATCACCACTCGTGGTGCAAAAGAAGGTTTGATGCTGGAGATTGCCGAAATGATCGAAACAGTATTATCAAATATTGATAACGAAGCAGTCATCAAATCAGTAAAAGACAGGGTGAATAAAACAATGGCTGAGTATCCGTTGTTTGCGCAATAAATCAGAAGTAAGAGGTAAGGAGTAAGTAATTTG
This sequence comes from uncultured Bacteroidales bacterium, assembly GCA_903927945.1. Lineage (GTDB taxonomy): Bacteria > Bacteroidota > Bacteroidia > Bacteroidales > Paludibacteraceae > Paludibacter. Next base: position 23,993 of record CAIYOZ010000159.1, read on the forward strand.
TGTCTTTATAAAATACTTGGTAATTTTCATAACTCAAAAATTCAAACTTATGTCAGAAATTTTGGATTACAACGAGAAATACAGAAGAAGGACAAGAAATTCGCTGTTGCTATAATTCTTTTCTATGCTAAATACTGTAAGCAAACAGAGGAATTAAGAATTATCGGAAAACAGTTGTTACGGTCAGGAACTTCCGTAGCATCTAACTTTCGAGCAGTTACCCGAGGGAGGTCACATCCTGAAAGATTTTCAAAAATGTGCATTGTAGTCGAAGAAATTGATGAAACTCAATTTTGGTTTGAATTAATTGAAGAAGCAAATCTATTGGAACCCTCAACGTATGATAGTATTAAGAATGAAATAGATGAACTTGTAAAAATATTCACTTCCAGCAAAGCAAACATGAAGAAATAGCAAATTACTTACTCCTTACCTCTTACCTCTTAATTACTTATTAAAATATGATCGATAAAATCTACGAACTTTCTGAGCTAACAGACACCACGGTTTTTTATGGAATAAACAATAACAATGTTCGTTTGATAAAAAACTTAAATCCCAATGTCAGGTTTTCTGCCAGAGGGAATATTATTAAGTTAGCCAGAAATGAAGAAGATATAAACCATTTATATTCAATTATTGAAAAGTTGGAGCGTTACTGCATCGATAACAATACCTTATCCGAAGAGGATGTTATTGAAATTATCAAAGGCAGTGTACCCAATGAAATCAAGTTTGAACATTTAATTTTACACGGCGTTAATGGTAAATCCATTATGGCACGTACTGTCAACCAGCAGAAACTGGTCAAGGACTTTGATACCAATGATCTGTTGTTTGCCATTGGTCCGGCAGGGTCAGGAAAAACGTATACAGCCATTGCCCTGGCAGTGCGATCATTGAAAAACCGTGAAATAAAGAAAATCATTCTCACTCGTCCAGCCGTGGAAGCGGGTGAAAAGTTGGGATTTCTTCCCGGGGATATGAAAGAAAAGATTGATCCATACCTGCAACCATTGTATGATGCGCTGTCGGATATGATCACCCCACTTAAGCTCAAAGAGTATCTTGAAAACGGAACCATTCAGATTGCACCGCTGGCCTTTATGCGAGGCAGAACACTCAATGAGGCGGTGGTTATCCTGGATGAGGCTCAGAACACGACGACGGCACAAATCAAGATGTTCTTAACCCGAATGGGTATGAGTGCCAAAATGATTGTTACCGGTGATATTACACAAATTGATTTACCACTTTCACAGAAATCGGGATTGATAGATGCCCTGGAAGTGCTTAAAAACATCAAAGGAATTGCCCGTGTAGATTTTGATGTAAAAGATATTGTACGGCATAAACTGGTGCAACGGATCGTGGAGGCGTATGAAAAACGAGCAAAAGAACCCCTGGTTAAACAACAGGATCTGATATTAAAGAAATAATTCCTGAACATGAAAAGACGTAAGATCTATTATGTTCCGGGTATGATTAGCTTAATATGCCTTCCGATTTTGTGTATACTGTTTTTGAATGTGCATAAAAATGTATTACGATCTGTTGAAGTCTATTATGCAAATAAATATGATCCAAAGAATAAAGATATTATCAGATTTGACACAACAGCACTTTCTGAACCAGGACATAAAAGAAAATATGAAGAATTCTATGTAAATGAATCAAGTGTTGATTCAAAATTTATATCAAAGATTGAACTATCAGCAAAACAAATAGTTAACAATAATGATACAACCAAAGGAATTCATATAGTGTTTGGAGACAATACCAATTATCAAAATTATATTAGCATAATTGATGTTTTCAATAAATACAATAAATTCATTACAACAACTGATGAAAATAAAGCATATAGAAACCACAAAGACTTATATTCTCATTTATATCTCCAATTTGAAAATCAACTATGGTTTCACATATATAAATATCCACAATTAAAAAAAGAAGTTTGGGAGTGTCAAACAAATATTATTTATATTCCTTTTAAAGAAACACTTGAAAATAAAATATCCACCTTAATTGATAAAAATAAGGTTATCATGAAACTCTGGTTATTCTTTTTCATTTTCACTGCTTTTTCAATTTTATCAATTTACTATATTAAAAGTAACTATATAAAAAAATAAATCATCTAATATGAACGCATTAACTAACACCGATTTCCATTTTAATGGACAGACAAATGTATATCATGGTAAAGTCCGTGATGTGTATACCGTGAAAAACGATTTACTGGTTATGATTGCCACCGACCGTATTTCGGCTTTTGATGTGGTTTTGCCTAAAGGGATACCATTTAAAGGACAAATGCTGAACCAGATCGCAGCCAGGTTTCTGGATGCCACAGCTGACATTGTACCTAACTGGAAACTGGCAACACCTGACCCTAATGTTACTGTAGGCCTGCGATGCCAGGGATACCCTGTAGAAATGATTGTAAGGGGTTATCTCTGCGGTAGTGCATGGAGAACCTATCAGAGTGGTATACGCGAAATTTGCGGCGTTAAAATTCCTGACGGCATGAAAGAGAACCAACGGTTTGAAAAGCCCATCATCACTCCTACTACAAAAGCTGAACTTGGAAGACATGATGAAGACATTTCGAAAGAAGAAATTCTAACACAAGGATTGGTTTCGAAACAGGATTATGAAAAACTGGAAGAATATACCATGGCCTTATTCATTCGTGGAACAGAAATGGCTGCATCACGTGGTTTAATTCTGGTCGATACAAAATATGAATTTGGCAGTCGCGAGGGTAAGATCTATTTGATTGATGAGATTCATACCCCTGATTCTTCACGTTATTTTTATACTGAAGGATATGAAGAACGTTTTGCAAAAGGCGAAGCTCAGAAACAACTTTCAAAAGAGTTTGTACGTGAATGGCTCATGGAAAATGGATTTCAGGGAAAAACAGGCCAACAGGTACCTGAAATGACACCTGAAATCGTCGCCGGTATCAGTGAACGGTACATTGAACTTTATGAACACATCACCGGTGAAACGTTCGACAAAGCCAATATAGAGAACATAACTGCCCGTATAGAGAAAAATGTTATCGAATATTTAAAAACAGTCTGAAATAATAAAATTTACAATAGACTGATTTACAATTCTATCAATGTTTTGATTCTTTTATAGTAAATTGTAAATGAATAAATCGTACATGAAATCCGTTTTCCTGTTTGGTAGTTTCGGAAAAAGCCTTATCTTTGCACCGCCTTTGAAAAGAGGACGAATCACTGGAGAGATGGCAGAGTGATCGATTGCAGCGGTCTTGAAAACCGCCGTACTGCAAGGTACCGGGGGTTTGAATCCCTCTCTCTCCGCAGACAAATGCTCAACTTTAATTAGTTGGGCATTTTTTGTTCCAATAAGTTTTACTGTTAAATAATATGAAAACAAAATTAATTCAATGTATTAGTTGTACTTTTGTACCGTTGTTTATGCAACCATTAAATTGAAGTCTTATGAAGGAAGTACATAACGATGAAGTATTCAGTATTTTGACTGGTAAAATATCTACTGCCATCAATAGAACTTTTCTAAGGGCCTTTGTAAGTGAAGGAATAGAAATTACTACCGAGCAATGGTCGGTGCTTGCCTGTTTATGGAAGAAAGACAAAGTCACCCAACAAGAACTTTGTGATTTAACTTCAAAAGACAAACCCAGCATGACAAGACTTATTGATAAACTTGAATCGAGAAATTTGGTTACAAGGGTGTCCGATCACAATGACCGACGTACGAACCTGATTCATTTGACAGATGCCGGGAATGCACTTCAACTAAAAGCCACTGAGATAGTTCAGCAAGTAGCTGCTAAAACATTAAACCATGTGACCGAAGAAGAATTAAATATTATACGATCGGTACTAAAAAGAATCATGGAGAATTTACAATAATTTTTTTAATCATATAGTTGCACATACAACTATTGTTTGAACAATAAGAAAAAAGGAATCAGTATATTAAAATTATGAAGAAAATATTATTAGCAGTAGTTGTATTAGCTTCCATGCAATTACATTCACAAAAGGTATTACAGCTGGAAGATTGCAGGCAAATGGCACTGACGCACAATAAGAGTCTAAAAATGGCTCAGGAAAGTGTAAAAGCAGCAAAACAATTAAGACAAGCCGCCTTTACGCAGTTTTTTCCCAACTTTTCGGCAAACGGTGCATATACCTGGAATCAGAAAAATCTTTCTCTCCTGTCGGAAAATGCTTTATTGCCGGTAGGAACAAAAATGGCAAACGGATCTTTCGGATATACACCCGGTGCAGGACAAGTACAGGAGATTCAATTACAATCGGGAAACTATGTACCTACAGACTCAAAGGGAATTCCATTCGATCCGACAAAAAGTCCGGAAAAATTAGTCTGGAAAAATTATTCGCTTTTACCCAAAAGTGCTATGGAATTTGATATCAGAAATATATTTGTTGGTTCAATAGGTTTTGTACAACCAATTTTTATGGGTGGTAAAATCCGGGAGCTTTATCGTATTGCAAAATATGGTGAGAATTTAGCACTGGCACAACAGGAAAGTAAAGTAACCGAATTACTTATCGAAGTGGATGAAGCTTATTGGCAAGTAGTTTCGCTAGAAAACAAGGTTAAGTTGGCAAAAGATTATTGTAATCTGGTAGCAAAAGTCGATTCAAATGTAAACGTATTGATTGAAGAAGGAGTTGCCACGAAATCAGAAGCATTGAAAGTGAAAGTAAAACATAATGAAGCCGAGATCACTGTGACCAAAGCGGAAGACGGATTGAATCTTTCGAGAATGGCATTGAACCAATTATGCGGAATTGCACTAGACGATGTGTACACTTTAGCTGATCAGGATCTGGCTGAAGAAACTGTGACGCAGCTTATACCCCTGGAACAGGCATTGAAGAACAGGCCTGAGATCAAACAACTAACTCTTCTTGAAAATATAGCCAAATCAAATGAAAAAATCATGTCGTCCCGTTTTATGCCAAATATCGTACTCACGGGCAATTATTTGATTTCGAATCCGAATTCTTTTGATGGGTATAAAAACGAATTTGGTGGGATGTTTACAGTTGGTGTAGTGGCTAATGTACCCTTATTCCATTTTGGAGATAAATTTCATACTTTGAATGCCGCAAAATCGCAACACCGGATTGCTACCATGCAATTAGAAGAAACTAAAGAGAAAATGCAACTTCAGATTAAACAATGCTCCTATAAACTTTCTGAAAGTCTGAAGAAGAAGATTTCCACTCAACACAACATTGAGCAAGCAGAGGAAAACTTACGTTATGCTACCGATGGTTTTGAAGAAGGCGTTATCACTTCAACTGACCTTTTGGGAGCTCAAACAGCCTGGTTATCCGCAAAATCAGAGAATATTGATGCGAATATCGATTCAAAATTATGCAACTTGTATTTGGCAAAATCACTAGGGACTCTCAAAGCACCTGAACTAAGCTCTCAACCTGCAATTAAAAAATAAAAGAAATATAAACGAATCATTTTTTTGACAACAATGAAAAAAGGAAATAAAGATTTAAGAACAGGCTTAATTGCGTTAACAGTAGTCGTAGTCTTGATATTCATCGTGGGTATAATTATAAACAGACCTGAGCCCATAATTATTCAAGGAGAAGCGGATGCATCAGAAATACGTATATCAGGTAAAATACCGGGACGTATAAAAGAATTCAAAGGAGAAGAAGGATCGCAGGTAAAAGCAGGAGACACACTAGTTATCATAGACAGCCCAGAACTTACTGCAAAACTGGAACAAGCCAGTGCAGCTGAAAGTGCAGCATCAGCCCAAGACCGAAAAGCCAACAAAGGTGCACGTAAAGAAATGATTTTGGGGGCTTATGAAATGTATCAAAAAGCTCAGGTAGGTGTTGATATTTCTAAAAAATCATACGACCGCATTCAACATTTATTTGATAAAGGAGTTGTTACAGCTCAAAAACACGACGAAGCAGAAGCACAATATAAAGCAGCAATTGCAACTTCCAATGCAGCAAAATCACAGTATGACATGGCTATGAACGGGGCTGAGAAAGAAGATAAAGAAGCTGCATTTGCTTTGGTCAACAGGGCTAAAGGAGCTGTGAATGAAGTAAAATCGTATATCAAAGAAACTACATTAACTTCGCCAATAAATGGTGAGATTACAGAGATATACCCTAAATGTGGCGAATTGGTTGGGACAGGTGCTCCAATAATGAGCATAGTTGACCTGAACGATATGTGGTTCACCTTTAATGTCCGTGAAGATTTGTTGGGACAATTAAAAATGGGGAAAATATTTAGAGTAAAAATTCCGGCATTGAACAGTCAAATAGTTGAAGTAAAAGTAAATTATATCAAAGCATTAGCATCATATGCTACCTGGAAAGCAACTAAAACAACCGGTCAGTTTGATGTAAAAACATTTGAGGTTCGTGCACACCCCATTTCAAAAATCAAAGATTTACGTCCGGGAATGAC
>CAIYOZ010000160.1 GCA_903927945.1 uncultured Bacteroidales bacterium
GTCGTTTGGCCTGTCACTTTCGAATAAATGAATCTTTTTTTTAGGTTTTATAAGCGTTTATTTGGCTTTTAATTTCATTCGTGCAACGGTGGTGACTACATTTCTGGGCGCAAACCTAACCGACTGGGCCATCAGATTATTCATTAATCCATGAATAGCTACTGTTTTCCCGTCCATCATACTTGAATATCCAAATTCGGCAACTTCTTTTGAAGTAGCTACATTATTTCCTTTAAACATATTACTTCCGTCCAATGAAGCAGCAGTCTGAAACCCTGTGTCAGTGGCTCCGGGACACAATACAGTGACTGTAACTCCGGATCCTTTTAATTCATTGGCAATGGCTTCCGAGAAACTCAGAACAAATGATTTGGTAGCAAAATAGACCGACATGGTAGGTCCAGGCTGAAAAGCAGCCGTGGAAGCCAGATTAAGTATCTTGCCAAATTTATTGTGAATCATTTCAGGTAAAAATAATCGGGTCAGGTAAGTCAGGCAGGTGACATTCAGGTTGATCATTTCCAATTGTTTATCCCAATCCGTTTCGGCAAACAGACCAAAGTCCCCGAATCCGGCATTATTGATCAGATAATCTATGTGAATTTTCCGGGATTTCAATTCTTCATAAATAGCTTTTGGTGCATATTGATCCGATAAGTCTTTTACAATGACAATAATAGAAACACCAAATTGGTTCTGAAGATTAATTTTCAAAGCTTCCAATTTATCCTTACTGCGGGCAACCAACACTAAATTATCCCCTTTTGAGGCATGTATTCGTGCAAATTCTTTCCCTAATCCACTTGATGCGCCGGTAATTAATGCGGTTTTATTCATACTCAATTTTTACCTCGTTGTCTGAGGTCATTTCTAATTTTGTCATTTGCGACAATATTAAAAACAATCAAAGTACGAAATGGTTTAGTGCTTTTGCTTATTTTTTATATAAAATTCTCACTTGGGGTAATAACGTGACAATAATGAGTACGATAGCAAAGCCCATATACAGGGAATGAGACCAATGCACCATTTTCATATACGTCATTTCTGTCTGTATCCAGATGATCACTGCAAAACCAACGTAGACGCAATAAGACCATGCCCAGTGCATATCATCAAATAAGTTGAAGAACTCGGGGAGTCTCCAGGCAGGTTTTTTAATCAGGGCGTAAATCAATGTAAGGGGTATAACTCCCAGCACACTAAATAAAATAATACCTGGTATCAGGAAACTCTGGAATGGTGATCCATCAATGGCAGAAATTGGCATATGCATCATTTCACCCGATGGAGAAAGAATAAATACCCCGCCTCCACCTATAGCACCCAAACCCAGAAAACCTAACAGAAAAATAAGAACGTTTCGTGCTTTCATTTTAATGATGTGATGATGTTATGATGTGATAATGTGATGATGTGATGATGTGATGATGTGATAATGTAATGAATTATTTATTGAGTGACTGATGTATCGTGTCCTTGATAAATAATGCCACATTCTTTTCGGATCGTGTCCATGGTTTTCACTAATTCCAGGCTATCATTCAGGCTCCACATTTCGCTCTGGGTTTTACCTTCGAGTATGCACCGGGCTGCTTCCTCTGCTTCATACTGGTACCCATTACCCTTCTCTTCAAATTCAAAGATTACTTCACTCCCACCGGTATGAATCAGCTTCACCTTTCCCGGAGCAAACCAACGGTGTTCCAGCATTATTTTCCCTGTTGTACCATAAATCTCTGCCACTATCGGCGAATCTACCAGAAAAGATGAATACATGACAGCCAACGTTTCGTCATCATATTTAAAAGTATAACTGCACGTGGTATCTATCCCCTGGTCGCTTAAACCAGCCATGGCAGTAATACTGGTTGGTTTTCCCATTAAAAGCTGTGACAGGAAGATATTATAGATCCCGATATCCAGCACTGTTCCCCCGCAAAGTTCCTTGTTAAAGTGTCTTCCTGCAGGTCCCAGGTTCGATTTAAATGCAAAGTATGCCGTGAGTAACTTTATATCTCCTATTGCCCGCGATTCAATCAGTTCCTTCGTCTTCATGATATTCGGAAGGAAACGGCTCCACAAGGCCTCCATCAGGAACAGTTTATTTGCTGTAGCCTTTTCAATCACCAGCCTCACTTCCCGCTCGTTCACCCCCAGTGGCTTTTCACACAGCACATGTTTCTGATGATTAAGGGCAAGCAATGTATTTTCAAGATGTAAGTGGTGGGGTGTAGCTACATATATGGCATCCACCTGCGGGTCATCGACCAGTTCTTCATAACTGCCATAGGATTTAGGGATACCATAATCCATTGCAAATTCCTTTGCTTTCTCGACACTTCGTGACCCAACGGCATAAAGTTCTGAATTAGTAGTATCACGCAGTGCAGTTGCAAATACATGTGCTATCCTCCCAGTTCCTAATATGCCCCATTTTATCTTTTTGCTTTCCATATTTTTTTAATACTCAAGATTAGAACGCAGATTTACGCAGATTTAGCGGATTAAAAAAACGGATTAAAAACACTTCGTATTTTGATTTTATTGAATCAAGTTGTTTTCAGCTTTTTATACTTATTCATAAATATCTTACGCTTGTATTCTGTTTCCTTCCCAAAATTCATAAGTAATCCAAGTTCAATTTCTGTTGCTTTCAAATAATTTATCAATTGATTTTCATTTTCTTCCAAAAGAGCACTCGAAGCTTTTAATTCAATAACGATAATATCATTTACAATAATGTCGGCATAATATTCACCCACAATTTTGGACTCATAAAATACTGTTAAAGGGTATTGACACTTAATATCGAACCCCATATTGCTTAGTTCAATAGCCATTGCATTTTCGTACACTTTTTCTAAAAAACCATACCCTAGAGTGTTATAAACTTTATAGTACGCTTTGATAACTTTCTCAGTGATCTCTTTGTGAAGTAATTCCATAGTTGTAGATATTTATAAATTAATATTATGATCATATATAATCTTTCTTATCTGTTTCAACTTGTTGAAAGTAAAATCCGTTTTTAATCCGCTAAATCCGTGTAAATCCGCGTTCTAATCTTTTCTTCCTCAAATTACTTTTTGCTCACTCACAAATTAATTAGTTCTATTCCTCTATTGGTTTTTCGGGTGTTTTCAATATCAACTGATAGAATGCGGCATCCAGCCACTTCCCAAATTTATAACCCACCTCTTTCATGATCCCGGTGAGCACAAATCCCTCATTTTCATGCAACTTCATGCTTACTGTGTTCGAAGCATCAATCACACCCACCAATGTATGAAAATCCTGTTCTTCAGCTTTTTTGATGATTTCACGCAACAGCACTTTCCCAATGCCCTTACCCCTTTTATCAGGCCGCACATATACCGAATGCTCTACAGAGTATTTATAAGCCGGCCGCACCCGAAACATTCCATAGGTTGAAAAACCCAGCATCACGTTATTCTCATCGAATGCACCCACTATCGGATAATTATTCTTCTGTTTATCGGCGTACCAGGCATGCATCATCTCCATATTCCGCGTCTTGTAGTCGTACAGGGCCGTAGAATTCAGGATCGCATCATTAAAAATATCCAGTATCTCCGGTAATTGTTTCTCTGTACAAGGTCTTATTTCCATTTGGTTGATTGGTTAATTAGTTGATTATGTTGATTGGTTAATTGGTTAATTGGTTAATTGGTTGATTAGTTAATTGGTTGATTAGTTAATTGGTTGATTGGCTGTTTGGTGTTTGGGTGTTTGGGTGTTTGGGTGTTTAGATGTTTAGATGTTTAGATGTTTAGATGTTTAGTGTTTAGTGTTTAGTGTTTAGTGTTTAGATATTTAGTATTTTGGCGTTTTGGCGTTTTGGCGTTTTGGCGTTTTGGCGTTTTGGCGTTTAGGTGTTTAGGTGTTTAGGTGTTTAGGTGTTTAGGTGTTTAGTTGATTAAGGTGATCAGTGATCGGTCAATTACTACCGACAACCGACTATAAACTACTAACTATTAACTATTAACTATTAACTATTAACTATAAACTACTAACTATAAACTACCCCTCTTGTTTTGTAATCACCCGATGTGATTTATGCCGTTTCACTGTCCTTTTCTGATACTGGTTTGACAGCACACTAATGCTCCCATCCACTTCCAGGATAGCCAGATCCACTTCTTTGACCGTGGCAACTCCATGCTCACGTATGGCTTCCATGAGTTCATCAACACTTATTTTCGCATTCCTCATGTGCGATTCTATCATTTTACCCTGATAAACAAGCATTGTAGCATCACCCTCGATTACTTTCCCAAATTTTGGAAAACGGTATTGAAGGTATTTAAACACATAATTAAAGATGAACAAAGTAGAAGCAGCCACCAGTCCTCCGCTTAATGTGGAATCAGGTCCCACCATTGCGTTTTGCACGGCATTACTGATCAGCAGGATAAATACAAGATCCACTACCGAGAGTTGTGCCAGTTCCTTTTTCCCGAACAGCCTGATAGCAATCACAATAAACAGATACACTGCCGTGGTGCTCACAATGATATGTACGTAGTTATTTGATAGGAGTTGATGCATGTTAATTGGTTGATTAGTTGATTAGTTGATTAGTCAATTGGTTGATTAGTTAATTGGTTGATTAGTTAATTAGTTGATTGTTTATCATTTATCACTTATCATTTATCATTTATCATTTATCATTTATCATTAAAAAGAATTTCCTCACCCACTTCATAGTTTCCTCTTCCGCTTCCTTTCGGGGCGTATGTCCTGCCTGTTTAATTTCGGCAATTGTCACCTTTCCTTTGATTTCTTTTTTCAGGACGTTGAGTTGCTCAATGCTCCCGAATTCATCGTTCTCTCCCTGGAATGCCAGCACCGGACAGGTAATTTTCGAGAGCAAGGGTACAATGGTCCAGTGTGCAAAATATTCGCTCAGCCATGTTTCATGCCACAGCCTGAAGAGTTCGGTAGTCTTATCGCCGTGGTACTTTTCGAGGCTGTTCAACAGGCTTGTCTCTTTGGCCCGTTCACGTGTTTCGAGTACTGCCGCCTTGCCCGAATCCTCAATAAAACTGTGTGCCCCTTCAAGCAAAAGCCCTTTTATCCTCTCGGGATACAGTGCCCCGGCCAACAGGGCAATGGTAGCTCCATCACTGTGCCCGTAAAGTACTGCATGTTCAATCTGGCAGGCGTCCAGCACCCGGATCAGTTCATGAGCCTCCTCGTGCAGGTATTCTTCAGTTCGTTCGCGAATATCAAAAGGGGCTGATTTTCCATATCCCCGGCGGTCGTACACCAGCGCATTCAATCCGCTCATCTCCACGAGCTTCTGTGGAAAGTCGCCCCACATCTCCACGCATCCCCATGAATCGTGCAGAAACACCAGCGTTGGTTTCTTTTCAAAGGAATCGTACCGGTTGATCCAGGTTGCAAACAACTTATAACCATTTGGTTGAATGAAAAATGACTCCATATTTTTAGTTAACGATTGAATCGCAAATGTAAGAATAATTTATCAAAAAATAGTCTCTAATTATAGAAAATCGATTTCTAAACTATTCTTATATCATTCACTATACCGTCATTACAAGCAGGGTGCCAGGAAATGGTTCCGGGTTGATTTATTGTTCATACACAGTCAATACTACATTTATTTCGAATCATAACCTTATTGAAGTATAAATAGATTTCATGCACAAATAATGCAGTGATAATACAGTCCCTATTATTTACTGTATTATTACTGTATCATCACTGTTTTATCACTGTATTATCACTGTATTATCTCAACAACGGTATTGAATAGAATATAAAGTGTAAATAGGTCGAATCCCTTCATTTTCTCCATTTCTACTGAGAGTTCTGCTTTTAATAATTTTGTATTTGAAAAATGTTATCAATGTTAAACAAACAGATTTTGATCCTGTTAAATTGATAGAGTCTAAAACGATTGCCCATATGAGATTTTTCAAAGAGTACATTCAGTTGAATAAAGTTGTACAAACAAGTTAATATTTCTTACCTTTGCAAGGATAAACTAAAACATAAGATATGAAAAAGCTGATTGTTTTGTCGGGTGCCGGGATGAGTGCGGAGAGCGGTATCAGTACCTTTCGTGATTCCGGGGGGCTGTGGGAGAAATATGAAATTGATGATGTGGCCACGCCCAATGGATGGCGACGTAACCCGGGGATGGTTCTCGATTTCTATAACCAACGGCGCAGGCAATTACTAAAAAGCAAACCAAACGCGGGACATTTCGCCCTGGCGGAGCTTGAAAAGGAATATGACGTTCAGATTATCACCCAGAACGTGGATAACCTGCACGAACGGGCCGGAAGTACACACGTGGTGCACCTGCACGGGGAACTAATGAAAGTGCGATCAACAGGGCCCGGAGAGGAAGTGTTCGTCGTTCCTACAGATAAGCCTGATGTGAATCCGGGGGATATGTGTCCCAAGGGATTTCAACTGCGCCCGCATATTGTGTGGTTTGGAGAGGCGGTGCCTGAAATAGAGAAGGCAGAATATATGACTTACAATGCCGATATTTTTCTGATTATCGGCACATCGATGCAGGTATACCCGGCGGCAGGATTGATTCATAATGTGCAGCCCGGAGTACCCATTTACCTGATCGACCCACACGAGGTGAATCATTTGTCGTATGAAATCACCGTGATTTCGAAAGGGGCATCGGAAGGCATGAAGGAGTTTGTAAAATTGATCAGGGCGTTGGAAGTAAAACTATAGCGAGTCAATAGGACATTCGTAATTTACCACCTTTAAAAATATATTCACATGGATACCAGCATCTTTATGGATAAAAAGGTGACTCCCGAAGAGGATGAACTAATCCGTTCATTAGGGAACACCTATGATTTGTGGCATGAAATTGTTGATTATGTACACCTTCAATATCCAAAAGCAATGGATGGATGGAACTTCTCAGGCGATAAGTACGGCTGGAGTTTCAGGATCAAGGACAGCAAGCGGGCGATTGTTTACCTCCTGCCCCGCGAAGGTTACTTCAAGGCAGCCTTTGTATTCGGACAGAAAGCCACCGATGCGATCATGAACAGCGGAATCTCAGAACCTATCAAAACAGAACTCCAAGCCGCCCGGGTGTATGCCGAAGGAAGGGGAATCAGGCTGGAGATCAGGAATGAGGACATTATCACGGATATAAAGGGATTGATTGATATGAAACTGAAATACTAATAGTTTATGGCACAAGTTGGTATTAAATATGAAACGGATGCGCACGGAGCAAAACGGTATGTTCGCATCGATCTAAAAAAACATGGGAACAATCCATTATTGATTGATTTTTTGGATGTCATGGATGACTTAAGAAGAAATGGAAATAGAAACTGATTTTTTAGACCAGATTACCTTTGAGCCCCTGACTAAAAAGAATTGGGGGATGTTTGTGCAGCTCTTCGGGGAGAAAGGAGCGTGCGGGAACTGTTGGTGCATGTACTACCGGCTGAGCAAGGCGGATTTCAAGGAAGGGAAAGCGGAGGATGGGAATAAAAACGCCATGAAGGAACTGGTGTGGAACCATAAACCCGCCGGAATCATGGGACTGTATGATGGAAGAGCGATTGCCTGGGCAGCCTTTGCACCGCGGGAAGACTTCATAAAACTTGCGAAGTCGAGGGTACACAAACCTATTGACAATGAAAAAGTATGGTCGATACCCTGCTTCTTCATTGCCAAAGAATTCAGGCGGAATGGCGTCTCGGTATCCCTACTAAAAGGAGTGGTTGGTTATGCCCGTGAGAATGGAATCAGCATCATTGAAGCCTACCCTACCATTCCTACCCAGGAAAAGTTGCCGGATTCGTTTGCATGGATCGGATTGTATAAGTCGTTTGAACGGGCAGGGTTTGTGATTGTGGACAGAACATCTAAGAACAGGCCCATGGTGAGGTATTATATTAGTGATTAACGATCAGTTATCAACTAGTGATTAATGTTTTAAAGCCACGTAGCGGTGATATTTTAGTAGAATAAATTAATAAAAAAACACGAACATAGATTAAAATGTAAAATTGATGATCTCAATTCTACACAAAGTGTTAGTAGTACGCACTTAAATTTGAATAACCTACAATACAACAATCCAATAGTTGTCATGCTACCATTAATAAATTCATGATGTGAATTTTTTATCGAAAAGAAGCAAGCCGAAGCTTGTTTCTTTTTTATTTGTATTATCATAATTTAACATAGTAATTCATTTTAAGCAAATTTTATTGTATACATTTGTATTAATTGTATAGATATTTACAATAATTAAATTCCCATTCTAAATTTATTATTCTCTTATCTATAGTTTTGTTATTCCACTTTAGGGCCACTCAACTAAAGTTAATTCTTATGAAAAAATTAATACTGTATTTGTTTCTTGCATTCACGATGAGTATGTTCAGCCAGCAATACATGCCATTCCCCACTGAAAATGCTGAATGGAATGTGCGATTTACGGCTACCCCCGAAGATTTTCAGGAAGTCCATAGCAACAGTTTGTTGAAATACACCTTGCGCGGTGATACGATTATCAATAACGTTTCGTACAAAAAAGTTTGTATGATTGTCGGTACAGCCGGAAACCCGGTTTATGTAGGTGTGGGAGGGTTACGGGAATCGAACAAACAGATTTTTTATGTCGGACAGGGGTATCTGGTCGATGCGAATATAACAAATGATCAACAAAGAATAAAAAATATAAAGGATTGTGGTGTTTCTACCGTAAATTCAAATAGTGGTAATGAAACGTTATTATACGATTTCAATGCACATGAAGGCGACAGGGTCCAGTGGGGATATGAAAGTGGAACAATTGAAAAGATAGATTCCATTCTAATTGGTCACTCTTACCGGAAAGCCTACCATTTTAAATATAGTAACGAAACAGTTATTGAAGGAATTGGAAACATAAACAGCGGTTTGTTCGGTTGGGTGACACCAATTCCAATGTGCGGTGGAAGTTGGAGTTGGGAGTTTATCTGTTTCAGTCAAAACGGGGAAGCATTGTATTTGAATCCAGCTTACTTGGATTGTAATTCCATGGAAAAGTTAGGTACGGTTAAATATTTTGGGAATGACAATCAGTGGTATTATAAAGAGGACTATGTTCGCCCGGGAACAGAAGATCATTTTATGATAAGCTCCTACGAATCTCTGAAGGGAGATAGAGATACTCTGATAAATGGCAAAAAGTATATGAAATACTCTGAAGGTGTTGGAATTCGTGAGAATAATCATAAGGTTTACGCTCTTTACTTTAATGAAAATTATGGGCAGCCTGATGAATTTTTATTATATGATTTTTCAGTAAAAGCCGGGGATACGATTCACTCAACAGCAATGCATGGAACTCTTTCCCGACAACCGAAAGTAATACGTACTGAAACAATAACATTAAGAAACGGTGAGTTGAGGAAAAAAATTTATCTGAATGAAGATACCTGGATCGAAGGGACTGGAAGTTTGTACGGGTTTTTTAAACCATACATAGAAACTCCAACTTGTGATTGCGGAGGATTTGAATTAATTTCATTTACACGAAATGACAGTTTGCTTTATCATGATACAGATTTGTGCTCACAAACGTGGTTTTGTACTAACCCTATTGAGGCAATCCCACGGGTTGTGAATACGAATAAAAAGAATGTAACTGTTTCTCCAAACCCAGCTTATGATTTTGTGAAACTTACTTTTGCAAATTCAAACCAACAATGTGTTTCAGTTGAAATAATGGATTTTCAGGGTAGAAAAATAAACGTTATACCTTCTTCGGGAACTAATGATATTGATATTGATTTATCAACTTACCATGCAGGGATATATTTCTTAATGGTGCGGTATGTTGGTAGAATCGAATCGCATAAATTGATAAAATTGTAATCTTAGTTTTTCATGGAGTCAACGAAAATGTCGGTTCGACGCACCTAAAATAATACAATCTACATCTTCTTCCAAAATATTTATTTGAACATTTCGATGGTTAAACTTGTTGCTTAGAGTGATAAAAATAATCGTATCATTCAATTAGTTGATTGAATTAAAAGGAGGTTCATGGTGATTGATCAGATTCATCCAATAAAAAGAAATAAAATGATTGGATAATCCAAAATGATTATCTATCTTTGCAGTCCAATTTCAAAAACAGAAACAAAACATTAAATAATTAATAATTATGATCGTAGTACCGGTAAAAGAAGGCGAGAACATCGAAAGAGCATTGAAAAAATTCAAACGTAAATTTGAAAAAACAGGCGTAGTCAAAGAACTTCGACGTCGTCAATGTTTTGATAAACCTTCTATTGTAAAACGCGACGACAAAATGCACGCGGTTTACGTACAACAAAAGAATCTTCGCGAAGAATAGTAAAAAAAGCCTGGAAAGCTTGTTTCCCTGATTTATTTATCCTATTTTCGTTGCAGATTTGAACATACGGTTATGATGAACGAATTTCTGCAATATTTACAGTATGAGAAGAATTATTCCTCTCATACTGTTTTGTCGTATCATAGCGACCTGTTGCAGTTTTGTTTATTTCTCACTATCCCACCCGAACAGTTTGATCCGAAGGTGATAGATTCACCACAAATCCAACAATGGATCCTTTCGCTCATGGACGAAGGGCTTACCGCCCGCAGTTTATCACGAAAGATATCCACCCTGAAATCTTTCTGGCATTTTTTACTTACACGTCAATATGTTAACCATAATCCGACGTTAAAAATAATTCTGCCTAAAACAAAGAAGCCGCTTCCGGCGTTTTTCAAGGAGAAGGAGATGAATAACCTGCTGGAGAATCCATTCATTCCCGATCATTTTGAACCGGTACGTGATCGCTTAATTGTAGAGACATTTTATGTGACGGGAATCCGGCTTTCTGAGTTGATTAACCTGAAAGATACGGACGTTGATCTTGCTGCCGGCAATTTAAGGGTAATCGGAAAAAGGAAAAAACAACGCATCGTTCCATTTGACACATCACTCACACACGATATAGAGCGCTATATCACTCTGAGAAACGAAGAGGTGAAAAACATCGAACCTTATTTATTTGTAAGGAAGAACGGATTGAAAATGTATCCCAAACTGGTTTATAGAATGGTGCATGCCTCCATGTCGGAAGTAAGCAGCATTCACAAAAGAAGCCCGCACGTGTTGCGGCACACTTTTGCCACCAGCCTGCTAAACGGGGGGGCCGACATTAACACCGTGAAGGAATTGCTCGGGCACAGCAGCCTGGCAGCAACGCAGGTGTATACACACACTAGTTTCGAAGAATTACACAACATATATAAACACGCCCATCCAAGGGCAAAATAAAAAAAAGGAGGCAATTATGAAACTAAGGATTCAATCTATCAATTTTGATGCAACTACCACACTGGAATCGTACATTAATAAAAAATCGTTGAGGTTAGAGAAGTTTTTTGATGAGATATTAAATTTAGAAGTGTATTTGAAGGTTGTAAAACCGGAAACGGCGACCAATAAAGAGGCTGAAATTAAGGTTTCGATACCAAATGTTGATTTTTTTGCTTCCAAAACGTGTGATTCATTTGAAGAGGCAGTAGACCTAACTCTCGATGCCGTAGAGAAACAGATGCGTAAATACAAAGAAAAAACCACTAATAAATAAAATAATGTGGTAAATGTTTTGTAGTCCAAAATATATTCGTACATTTGCAAGCCGTTTGAATAGCAGTATTTAAACGGCTTTTTATACGGTGAAAACCTTATAGAATAGCACTTTGCCTCTTTAGCTCAGTTGGCCAGAGCACGTGATTTGTAATCTCGGGGTCGTTGGTTCGAATCCGACAAGAGGCTCAGCGATCTTTGTAGAATGTATCAAAATAGGAAAAGGGCAGTTACCAAAGTGGCCAACTGGGGCTGACTGTAACTCAGCTGTCTTTCGACTTC
Source organism: uncultured Bacteroidales bacterium (assembly GCA_903927945.1). Classification (GTDB taxonomy): domain Bacteria; phylum Bacteroidota; class Bacteroidia; order Bacteroidales; family Paludibacteraceae; genus Paludibacter. The sequence goes on from CAIYOZ010000160.1 coordinate 11,948, forward strand.
GGAGGTTCGAATCCTTCACTGCCCACACTAATTTGCCAATA
>CAIYOZ010000161.1 GCA_903927945.1 uncultured Bacteroidales bacterium
AATGCCATTCTCACCCTGGCTGAATATCTTGTGGATTATGCTCCTGAAGCAACCGCAAAAAAAGGCTGGGAGGTGATTGAAAACAATCTCAGGGATCTTGAGAATCAAAGCAATGTGAATGAAATCAGGAACAGGATAACCAGGAAACTGAATGTACTGGTCAACATCCCAAACCTTGAGTTTGTCCTGAAATAGTCCTGTTGTTTCGCGTATTTCTCTGGATCATAGATGTCGCGCAAGAGAGCAGGCAGCTCTTTACCTGACTGTTTGATATTCAGGTAAGCAAGCGAACGTTCCAGTCCAAAATCAGCAACAAGAATCAGGATAATGAGAAGAAATAGCAATTGTGCCATAATTGAGTTTATAGTTTATAGTTTACCCCAAGCCCCTGAAGGGGATGTTAAGAGTGGTATTTTGATATTCAATAGATTTATTATTACTATGATAGTTTTAGGAGACGATGGTAATTCACATCCCCTTCAGGGGCTTGGGGCAGTTAGTTCATGTTTGATAATTTCTATTCCCAAAAATAGAACTGCCAATGCGTACCAGTGTACTCCCTTCTTCAATTGCAAGTTCAAAATCGTCGGACATGCCCATGGATAATTCTTTAAATGAATCAACATCATTAAAGTATTGCAATTTTACCCGATCGAATAAGTCTTTCAGTGTGTGAAATTCAGCACTGACCTGGTTCCGGTTATCCGTATAGGTAGCCATTCCCATGAATCCACAAATTCTAATCCCTGACAGATCTCTCCATTTACCATCAGATAATGTTTCCATCAATTCTTCCGGTGAAAAGCCAAACTTTGTTTCTTCGGTAGCAATATGCACCTGAAGCAGGCAATTTACAACCTTACCGGCTTTCAAGGCATGTTTGTTTATTTCTTCCAATACCTTATAGGAATCAACACCATGAATTAAATCCACAAAGGGTACCAGTAGCTTAATTTTATTGGTTTGCAGATGACCAATATAATGCCATGAAATATCCTTGGGCAGTGTTTCGTATTTACCACAGAGCTCCTGTACCTTACTTTCCCCGAAAACCCGTTCCCCGCAATCATACGCTTCCATCACCGCTTCGTTGGGATGAAACTTGGAAACACATACCAGCCTCACATTGGACGGTATGTGCTTTCTAAGTTCTTGTATGTTCTGCTGGATAGACATCTTTAGTCGGTAGTTAAGATTGCGCTGCTGCAAACGGAAATACATCCATGATCAATGTTTCAACAATGGCAGCTACCTGATAATCGGCCATGGAACCTTTCATGCCTTCCTGCAGACCATCCCAGGCTTCTTTCAAATCATTCGCCTGAACCATCATAGTAGTGGCAGTACGTTTCTCGATACCTTTTTCTTCATCCAGGGAGATGAAATACACCTTGCAACGATACCATTTGTCGCCATTCTCATTGGCAAACAGTTCATTGATACGGGCCCTGCTAATGTTGGATACGATGAATTCTCCGCTGATAAAGGGTTTCATTTCTTCATTGATGCGTGCCTCGGCTTCGGTAAAGGATAAGGCATCCACCAGATAAGCTTCACTCACTTTGACAATTTTGCCTTCTTCGGCAGTCTTTTCATACTTAATCTTACATTCGAACCAGTTCAGCATAATGATGTATTGTTTTAAAAATCAGTTGTTTATTAAAAGCTTTTAGTAATTTTTATAGGAACACAAAGATAAGTAATTCTTTCAAAATTCATTGCTCTTTTCAAACAAAAACACCATATAAGTCTGTTTCATTTAGACTTGTATGGTGTTTCTATAAAGTTATTTTAAAACTATGATTCAACTTCTACGGTTTTAAGACAAACAGCAACAATGTGATTGGTTGAACAACGCCTGCCAATTGCACTTCAGCCAGCCAATGACCCATAGGCGTGTTTTTAGGGGAAGTTTTTTATTTGTTCGATTTGGGTTTCAATTTCTTTCGTTTTGTTCAAATAGTATTCATATTTCGTTGCTTCGTACTGTATCGAATAAAACTCTAACAACAATTTAAGTTTCTGAATCGCAATAGTATAATTCTTTAATTCGATGGCTGTATATGCGAGTAATCTATTTCTATTAGGACTGTTTTCATTTCCATAGCCCCACGTGCCATGCATATTTTCCTCTGATTCGTTTAAAATCTGATATATATACTCTTTTGAATCAAAT
>CAIYOZ010000162.1 GCA_903927945.1 uncultured Bacteroidales bacterium
AGAGGGGTTCGACTCCCCTATGGGCTACAGAAAAAGAATAAGAAATTTAAAGATTAAAATAAAATAGATTGAGATGGCAAATCATAAATCATCAATTAAAAGAATTCGTCAGGCTGACAAGAAGAAATTGCACAATCGTTATTATGCAAAAACTGCCCGTAATGCTGTACGTAAATTGCGCATCACGAGTGACAAAACTTCTGCAACTGAAATGTTACCTAAAATCAGCGCCATGCTTGATAAATTAGCTAAACGTAACATTATTCATAAAAACAAAGCCAGCAACCTGAAATCGAAGTTGGCAGTTTATGTGAACAAACTAGCCTAACAGCTTCTAGTAAATTAATACAGAAGCCCTTTTCCAATTGGAAAAGGGCTTTTTTGGTATCGGTTAAACTGGGTGTTTTCGATAGAGAAGGATCAATCCGTATCAATCCTAAAAGTGGGGGGAATGTTTTTTAAGCATAAATATTTGTGAGTCTAAAAAAGGAAGAAAGGAATGCTTCTTACACCTCTGAAACAAGATCTGAAGGCCTTGATTTTGGCATTGAAAGATTCAGCGGAGGCGTTTAATTGTGCAAATACACTCAGTTCGCCTGATTCAGTATTTTACATTATTTATTGTAGTCATTTCCGGTGTTGATTTATTTGCCGATATTTTGCAAATGATGTTGAAATCAATATCAATCCATTCATTGACCCGGATTATACCCATCATTTCAACAGGAGGTGTGAGCCCAAAATCACGGATATTTAATTTTTTTGAGCCATAGAAAGTAAACATCTCACCTTTTCTCTCCGAAGTTATAGGAATAAAATATTGTTTGGTTATTCCTGTGATCGTGATATTGACATTAGCCATGCCCTTTAAATAGTCATTGTTTGCCGTTTTAGGCAATGTTTCAATGGTATTGAGCTGAACCTGGAACGAAGGGTATATATCCGATCTGACGAGCTTTAAAAAGTCTCTCAAAGCCATTTTGTTGTTCGAGGTGAAGCTACTCACCATGATAGGATGAGTATTTTGACTTAGAATTATTTTGTTTTGATTTTGAGTGGCAAGAATGACGAAGTTTTTTTTCAAAAGCTTAATCCCTGTTTGAGTCAATTTGAAAGATAATATATTGGAGGAACCATTTATAGTAATGGTACTGTTGTTTTGAAGGTCAACAGATACAGGTATCTGGGCATTATTCGAGATGGTAAGAAAAATAAGAAACTGAAATATGATGATAGTTCTTTTCATATTTATAAAAATGTTTCTGTAAAAATAGAAAAAATAAACCGGTAAGATAGACTCTTACCGGTTTAAATCTATCAAATCTATCAATTAAAATCCAATCACAGCTTCAGCAGTCAATCCTTTGAATTGAGCACCATCGTAGATATTCTTAGCAGGGAAACCAGTATATTTCTGATCAACATATTCCAATTTAGCCAGGATGTTTTTTGTCAAAAACCATCCGGCACTAAACGCCAATCGATTAATTCCAATTGAATAACCAGGAGTTGTTGAAGCTGGTACTGCAGCAACCGCTTTTGTTCCTGTAATTAAACCGGTGTTTGGGTTTAAGGTGAAAGGCACACCAACTACTGCAGCTACAGCAGGTGTTTTTACTGCGGCAACATCGGCATTAAGATTATTATAACGAACCCCTACAAAGAAGTTTTCTTGTTTTCCTAATCGGATGACAAGGTCTGTAGCTTCTTGTGTTGCGGTTCTTTCTGTAAGTTCAACGGAATTACGACCTTGTGCTTTTTCCAGTGTACTAAATGATTCTAAAGATAATCCTTCAATGGGTGTATATTTAATAAATAAGTTACCCATTCCTGTTAAAAGCTTATCAGACAAACCCGGGTTATAACGGCCATTGAAAGCAGTAGTTGTCCCAGGGGCTGCTACGTACATCACTCCCGAATAGTTAGAACCGGTACGGTCGCCTCCAAATAAAGTGGTTGATACAGCTCCTGCTGTATAATAGACTGAACCACTTAAGCGAACACGAAGTTGCTCTGTTAGTTGTTTGTCATATCCTATTTTGCCAATAAATGCCGGATTATGGCTACCATTCGAAGCTTTGCTGATGGTTGTATCTATTCGTTGAAGATTTCCATTTAATTCACCATCGGTAATTGCAGCGACTCCTATGAAATCTTTGTAATGAAAATCGGCTTCTGCACCTACCTCAGTGGCGAATTCATCCATGATATAGTTTTCCATGAAAGGGTTATAGATAGCGTTTCCACCGTCTGAACGACGGAAATGAGCATCACCGTAGTTGACTTCCATGGCTCCAACTTTAACGGTTGTAAATTTCATAATGTCATCCAAGAGATCTAATTTAATAAATGGAATTTTATCAAATTGAATATATCCACCTTTTACCCATGTTTCATTGTGATGTTTAGAAGCAAGATAAAGTGTAAAGTTCAGCGTTACCCCATCTGCTAAGTATGTGTTTAAATATAAGTTAGCCATTGCCAACGAGAAATTGTGGGCTACAGGAAACAAAGTGTTTGTGCTGTTTGCATTATAAGGTAAAGCTGAACTGCTATTGCTTTGACTTAACGCCTGGTATGGCTGAGAAAAAGCACCACCGATATCTACCTTTAATCCGGTAAATACAGTTTCAGTTTTAGGGGTTTCAAACACGTTGATACCTGTTTGGTCGGTAGGACGAATTTGCTGGCCCATTGCAAGACTGCTTACAAAAATTGCAGCTAGTACTGTGATAATAGATTTCTTCATTTTTCTTTCTTTTTTTTTATTAATTTATTCCAACGATTTATGTTTGTTTATTATTAATTGACAGGAGCTCCCTCTACAGTAATATCATATTTTAGAGTTATAGCATCTGCTACTTTCATGACACCCAACATTGCAGTGGGAGGTTTCATTTTAAAGTCAGTCATTTTAAGAGGTATACTTCCTTTGAACTCATATTCGCCGGGTTTTAAATTTTTACCGGTTGTTTTAAAACTGATTTTTTTTGTGACACCTGCCATGGTTAGATTTCCATTCAAAATTACATTCACGTCATTTCCTGTAATTTGCAACGACGAAACATCAATAAGTTGAAATGAAATAGTAGGATATTTCGCATCGTTGAATGCTTCATATGTTTTATTATCCATAAGCTTTTCCCCACTTTTAATGGAACGTACCGGAATCTCCACATTAAGTGATTGCACTTTCTTTGAATTTATCACGAGTTCCCCTTTAATGACTCCAACATTTGTTTTAAAATCATGCACATTTGTGGATCCATAGATAATCATTGTTGAAGTTTTAGGATTAATCTTAAGGCTCTGTGCCTTTGCGTTGCCCATGATAAATATGAAGCATATGATTAGCAGCATACATGGTTTCGAAAATTGAGGTTTCATCATAAATGTTTATTTTTATTTGTCTTATGTATAGTGAATTATTCTGAGCAATCTACCAAAGATACTTAAGGTACTAATGCTATAACTTTGGTAGCATATTGTTTTATAAAAAAAAGAAATGTTGTTAAATGCGAGTATTTTTTGTGTTGAACATTATAATATTGGTTTAAAATATAAATGCTATAACATTAGTAGCATGCTGGGATAAAAAAAATAAATAAAATAATTAGCCCTTTTCAGTTAGCTTTCTGAATAATCAAAATAACAAATAGACAAACAATTTTGTTTATTGAATTATTTCAAGTTCTCTACATTCATAATATGTATCTTGTAGAATTTGTTCCAGGTTCTTCTTTAAAAGCATGTGTCGAAATTCAACACTAAACTCATTCCAATAATTTTTTGCCTTACAATCATGGGTTGATCTTTCACAGAAACCTTTATTGTTAATACATTCTACCACCACAATTTGTTCAAATGCAGTATAAATATCTAACATGGTAATATCTTTTGGTTCCCTGGTTAACCTGTACCCACTGCCTCTGCCTTTAGAATTGGCTACCAAACCTTTTACTTTCAGAGCTGAAATTATACTATCTAAATATTTCAGGGATATGTTTTGATTTTTCGCTATATCCTTCTGTAACACACCGTTCGGGTCAGATGTGTGGGCTATTTCAATAATTGTTCTTAGACCGTAACGTATCTTTGTGTTGACTCTCATGATTAGAGAAAAATTTCAGCAAATGTATTAGAAAAAAATGAATGCTATAACTTTAGTAGGATACTTTGACTTAATTTAGAGTAAATTCTAAACTGTAAACATAATATTCAACCGCTATTATTGTTTAATATTAAGTATATCAATGCGATAAATTAGGTAAAAATATATGTATTAAAAATAATTAATTTAAACTGATCTATTTTTAATAGCATGAAGAACTGAAAGGAAAATCAATGTGCTTCAAGCCAGTTATCTCCAATACCACATTCAGCGGTCAATGGTACTTTCAGTTGAATTGCCTGTTCCATTTCTTCCATGACTACTTTCCGTACTGCTTCGACTTCGTTTTTAGGAACGGTAAAGTTTAACTCATCATGTACTTGCATGGTCATTTTTGCTTGTAGATTTTCATGTTCAATACGGTTTTGAATCCGTACCATGGCAATTTTAATTATATCGGCTGCTGTGCCTTGAATTGGTGCATTAATCGCATTCCGTTCAGCAAAACCACGAACAACGCTGTTTTGAGAGTTTATATCCGGTAAAAAGCGTTTTCGTCCAAGCAATGTTTCCACGTATCCCATTTCTTTGGCACGTTGTATACTTGAATCCATATATTTTTTCACATCCGGATAAGTTCTAAAATATCCATCAATCAGTTCTTTGGCCTCTTCTCTTGGTATTCCCAATCTGTCGGATAAACCAAATACTGAAATTCCATATATGATCCCGAAATTAGCTGTTTTAGCTTTACCGCGCATAACTTTTGTAACTTCAGCCAGTGGTATCTTGAAGATTTTAGCCGCTGTGGCGGTGTGAATGTCAAGTCCGTTAATAAAGGCCTCGCACATGTTGCGATCGCCACTTAAGTGTGCCATGATACGCAATTCTATTTGAGAATAGTCTGCACTAAGGAAAACGCTGTCAGCATCTGGAATAAAAGCTTTACGAATCTCTTTTCCTTGGGCATCCCTTATTGGAATATTTTGAAGATTAGGATTTGTCGAACTTAGCCTGCCTGTAGCGGCGACAGTTTGATTGTAGGATGTATGAACTTTGCCTGTGATTGGATTAATTAAAAGGGGCAAGGCATCAATGTATGTGTTTAACAGTTTCTTCAGTCCCCGATAATCAAGTATTTTTCCTATAACGGGATGTTTCGAGCGGATTTTTTCCAATATATCTTCTGAAGTTGAATATTGGCCTGTTTTTGTTTTTTTTGCTTTGTCATCTAGTTTCAACCGGTCGAAAAGGATTTCACCAACTTGCATAGGTGAACTCACATTGAACTCTATCCCGGCCATTTGGTGAATCTCTTTCTCCAATGCCAGCATTTCACCGGTAAGAATTTCAGAACTCTGACTTAATGCTTCGCTGTCAATGCGGACCCCTGTATTTTCCATGGTTGCCAACACTTGCAATAAAGGCATTTCTATCTCGTAAAATAGTTTTTCCAGGTTATTTGCTTTCAGTTCTTTTTCAAGAACTTGTTTCAATCGAAAAGTGACATCTGCATCCTCGGCGGCATAATCGCATAGTTTGTTTAAATCCACCGAACGGATATCAGCCTGATTTTTCCCTTTTCCTCCAACTAAATCTTCAAAGTGGATGGTGCGGTATTTCAAATAGATTTCCGCCAGATAATCCATTCCGTGCCGTAATTCAGGTTGTACCAGATAATGGGCTATCATGGTGTCAAAGAGTTTTCCTTTTAATCTTATGCCATATTGTTTCAGCATGAGTAGGTCGAATTTCATGTTCTGACCAATCTTTTCAATCTGCTCATTTTCAAAAAAAGCCTTGAATTCACGCAATACTCCTATTGCTTCGCTTTTGTCAGCCGGAAGAGATACATAATAAGCCTCACCAGCTGTAAAACAAAAGGATAGACCCACTAAATCGGACATGAACATATCCAATCCGGTTGTTTCAGTATCAAAACATACCGACTTATGTATAAAAAGTCGTGATATCAGGTCAGATCTCTTAATCTTAGTGTCAATTAATATATAGTTGTGCTGAATGTCTTTTATTGATTTCAATCCCGAAGTAGAAGGTTCAACCGGTTCTTCTTCGATTACGTCGGTTTGCGATTGAGCCTGCAATATGTCTTCTTCATCATGTGATTCGAATAAGGACATTTGTTGAGATGGTTTTTGTTTTGAGGCTTTACCGGTTGTATTATTCGAAATGTTTTCCTTCTGAACTTTAGAATTTCCTAATTTTGCTGTCATAGTACGGAATTCAAGTTCTTCGAATAAAGCCCGAAGTTTGGGTTCGTTGACCGGTTCAACCTCCAGGCTTTTCTCGTCAAAGGCCATGGGTATATTCGTCTCAATGGTTGCCAGGTAACGGGAAAATAGAATAAGCTCTTTATTTTCTATAATTTTAGTTTTCAATGCCCCTTTCAATTCATCAGTCCGCTCCAGCAGCGCATCAATACTTCCAAATTCCTGCAAAAGTTTCACGGCAGTCTTTTCACCCACACCGGGGCATCCGGGAATGTTATCGGAAGCATCACCCATTAAACCTAATAAATCGATTACCTGATTGTGGCTGTTAAGTTCGTATTTTGCCTTAACCTGATCAGGTCCCATCACTTCAAATCCGCCGGTATGTTTTGGCCGGTACATGAAGATATGTTCTGACACTAATTGCCCGTAATCTTTATCCGGGGTGAGCATGTATACTTCGAATCCGGCTTTTTCAGCCTGCTTGGCTACCGTACCAATCACATCATCGGCTTCAAAACCGGGTATTTCAAGTACCGGTATGTTATAAGCCCTGACCAGCTCTTTGATAATGGGGACGGCTAAACGTATATCTTCAGGTGTCGACTCACGCTGAGCCTTGTATTGTTCATAGGCTTCATGACGGAATGTTTTTCCCTTCGGGTCAAAGGCAACGGCTATGTGAGTAGGTTTTTCACGCTTCAATACATCTTCCAGGGTGTTGATAAATCCAAATATTGCTGAGGTATTCAATCCTTTTGAATTGAATCGGGGATTTCGGATGAAAGCGTAATAGGCACGATAAATGATGGCATAGGCATCAATAAGAAATAGTTTCTTCATGTGAATGGGAATTGATTGAATCTGCGATGTGCGTGTATGAGTGTTATAACAAATATAAATTCATAATGTCAAGTTCATTTTAAACTTTTTTATCGGGTTACTCGTTTATTTGAAATATGATTACCGTCTCTAAACACGTAAATAACTACTTGAAATTATTATCGACTGTAAAAGTAATTAAAATATATACAGAAATAAACATAAACCGTTAATCGAACGGCAAATTTGTTTACTTTTGCAGTGCACATCTATATGAGCGAACCTATGAGTTTTATCGAAGCCATTAAAAAACCGATTCTTGAAGAAATGCAACTGTTTGAAAAAACATTTGTGGAAGCCCTGAGCACTGATAACCCTTTGCTTTTGAGTGTCAATGATTATGTACTTCAAAAAAGCGGAAAACAACTTCGTCCCATGTTGGTGTTACTATCCGCCAAAATGTGTGGTATCGTCAATTATTCCACTATTGTTGGTGCTCTTTCGTTGGAATTACTTCATACAGCCAGTTTGATTCACGACGATGTAGTGGATGATACGCTCGAACGTCGTGGAAAACCGTCGGTAAATGCACGCTGGAACAATAAGATTGCCATTCTTTCAGGAGACTATATTCTATCAAAATCATTGGGTTGTGCCACAAAAACCGATAATCTGGCTATTTTAAAATCAATTGCCAATATTGGAATGCAACTCTCTGATGGTGAATTATTACAACTGGTCAATGCCCAATTCTCGGAAGATGCCGAAGCCAATTACTTTACCATCATTCGCAAAAAGACAGCCCTTTTATTCTCAACTTGTACTGAAGTGGGTGGCTTATCGGTCAATGCTGATGATGAATCGTTGATTCATCTCCGTAACTTTGGGGAGTATCTGGGTATTTGTTTCCAGATTAAGGACGACATCTTCGATTATTCCGAAAATCTTCAACTGGGTAAACCTACCGGAAATGATATCCGGGATGGAAAAGTGACCCTGCCGTTGATTTATGCCTTGCTTAATTCAAAGGGAGCTGAAAAAGAGAAAATCTTGCTTATGATCGACCGGAAAGAATTTGATCCGGAGAATATACAAATCATTACTCGTTTTGCACTCGATCATGGAGGTGTTGAATATGCTCAAACCCGCATGGACATATTTAAAAACAAAGCCATCGATGAACTCAATGGCTTTATTGATAGTGATGTAAAAAAATCGCTTATTAAATGTGCTGAATATGCTGCCTCCAGGGAGTTATAATTTCAACAATTAAAAGTACTTAACTTCTGTTCCTTCGATGGAGCTGATCAGATTATTTGCCAACCTGCTGGCTCCAAACCTGAAGCGGGTGTTATTCAGCCACTCTTTCCCTAATATTTCCTTTACCAGCGTATAATGTTTTACTGCATCCTCGGTTGTCACAATTCCACCGGCAGGTTTATAGCTTACTTTTATATCATTAGCTTCATTCCACTCTTTTATGGCATGGCACATCACATAGGTTGCTTCCAATGTAGCAGCAACCGGGATTTTACCGGTAGAAGTCTTGATGAAATCTGCTCCTGCCTCCATAGCAAGTATAGACGCTTTCTTGATATTGGTGGCACTTTTCAAGGCACCTGTTTCAAGGATAACTTTCAAATGGGCATGACGGCAAGATGATTTTATTTCGGTAAGTTCTTCAAAAACTTCCTCGTAGTTCCCTTCTAAGAATTTCCCGATGGATATTACCACATCAATCTCAGTGGCTCCCTCGAGTACGCACATGGCTGTCTCGGCAATTTTCACTTCAATAAATGTTTGTGATGCCGGAAAACCTGCAGACACTGCAGCTATGCCTATATTTTCAGTCAGGTGTTCTTTTACTACCGGAACTAAAGCAGGATAGACACAAATTGCACCTACATTAGGCAATTGTGGATATTCTTTTTTAAAACCGTTGACTTTTTTGACCATCGAGATAATCTCAGCATGGGTATCGGTTCCATTCAGTGAGGTCAGGTCAATCTGGCTCAAACATTGTTTATACACTTCCTTGGTATCATTTTCGGCATAATGGGCTGCCAGTATTTTGTCAATGTCTGCTTTGATGGCATCGTCATTCAGTTCACAATTGTAGAACTTAAAAAGATCTTCGTATTTGCTCATATAGTTGTTAATTAGTTGATTGGTTGATTAGTTAATTAGTTAACTGGTTGATTGGTTGATTGAATTTATAGGTTAAAGGTGGTATGGTTTATAAATTAAAAAATCAATATATTTCAACACTATTCCATAGATCTTTAATAACCCAATACCCATTAATATACTGTCAGTCAATCAACTAATCAACCAGTTAACCAATTAACTTGCTATTCTCCAGATGGCGGGTATTATCCCGGTCGGTTTTCTTGAGCATGTTCTTTTCGAATGCTTCAGTAAGGTTAACGCCTGTTTGATTGGCCAGGCAAATCAGTACCCAAAGTACATCGGCCATTTCATTCGCCAGGTCGGCTGATTCATCTGATTTTTTGAATGATTGCTCTCCATAGGTACGAACAATAACCCTGGCAAGTTCACCGACTTCCTCCGTGAGCATGACCATGTTGGTCAGTTCGCCGAAATAGCGTACCCCGTAGGTTTTGATCCACTCGTCAACTTGATGTTGAGCTTCCTGAAGTGTCATTTAATCTTCGTTTAACCGGGCAATAATTGTTTCATTGCCGGTGGTCGATTCGCCTACATGTACGAATATCTCAGTATCCATGGGGAAGAAAAGATCCACCCGTGATCCGAATTTTATAAAGCCCAGGTGTTCATTTAAGTGACAATTTTTACCGGCATGTGCATAGGTGACAATTCTGCGTGCCAGTGCGCCTGCTATCTGACGTACCAGGATTTGTGTCTTTCCTTCCGATTCAATGACAACGGTGGAACGTTCGTTTTCATTGCTCGATTTGGGAAGGAATGCCGCCATGTGGCGTCCGCTATGATGAACTGATTTTATGATCGTACCTTTCACCGGATACCAGTTGGCATGCACGTTGAATACCGACATGAATATCGAAACCTGAATACGTTTGTCTCCAAAATACTCTAATTCGTCAGTAGGCTCAACCACTACAATAGTCCCATCAGCGGGTGCTATCACCAGGCTGGCATCGTCCAGGTAGACTTTTCGGGGTGGATTCCGGAAGAAATACGCGAAAAAGAAAAGTAGAAGTGCCGAAATAACAATATTTACGACCAATGCCCCCAGCGGGAATTTAGTATAAATATAAAGATTTAATAACAACAAAATTAATGCAAGCGAACCTAATATTAATCGACCTTCTTTATGTATTTTTATATATCTCATTTTCAGTTTTATATGTTTCTATGTTGGCTTATAATCAGTCGAAGTTTATAACAGACGCACCGGATATAAGTTTTTAAATCTGAAACAAAAGTAAAGAAAAAGAATCACTATTGCAAGGGCGGAAAGCAAACTTTTCTAATCCGGCAGATTTGATTAACTTTGCGGTTTATTTTAATCTATAACCCGGGAGTTCAATTCTCACGGAACAACAACAAAACTTATCCCTATGAATTTGTCGTTACTTACTGCTATTTCACCGGTTGACGGACGTTACCGCTCAAAGACTGAAGTGTATGCCTCGTATTTTTCGGAATTTGCGTTAATACGCTATCGTGTACTGGTGGAAGTGGAATATTTTATTGCATTATGCGAAATCCCGTTGAAACAATTGGTACAGGTGCCAGCCTCAGTGTTCCCGAAACTAAGAAAGATATACATTGACTTTTCTGAATCGGATGCCTTGAAAGTAAAAGAAATTGAAAATGTGACTAACCACGATGTCAAAGCCATTGAATATTTCCTGAAAGAAAAGTTTGATGCACTTGGATTGGAATCCTTCAAAGAATTTATACATTTTGGCCTTACTTCACAAGATATTAATAACACTGCTGTTCCTTATTCCATCAAAGATGCCTTGAACAATGTCTATTTTCCGGAGATGGAAGCCGTTGTGATTGAACTGAACAGGCTGGTGGACGAATGGCGTGATGTATCCATGTTAGCAAAGACCCACGGTCAGCCGGCTTCACCCACCAGGCTGGGAAAAGAAGTAATGGTGTTTGTGAACCGGATAAATCAGCAACTTTCAGGATTGAAACAAATCCCTAACTCCGCTAAATTCGGCGGTGCCACCGGAAATTATAATGCCCACGCGGTAGCTTATCCCGCCATTGACTGGAAATCATTCGGCAATCATTTTGTTGCTGATAAACTGGGACTGGAACGTGAACAATGGACTACTCAAATCTCCAACTACGATAACCTGGCGTCTCAGTTTGATGCCATGAAACGAATCAATACCATCCTGATCGACTTTTGCAGGGATATCTGGACGTATGTATCCATGGAATATTTTAAACAACGCATCAAGGAAGGGGAGGTTGGCTCATCGGCAATGCCCCACAAGGTAAACCCAATTGATTTTGAAAACGCCGAAGGTAACCTGGCAATTGCCAATGCCTCGTTGGAATTCTTGTCCGGCAAGTTGCCCATATCACGTCTTCAACGCGACCTGACCGATAGTACCGTGTTGCGCAATGTGGGTGTTCCGTTTGCTCATACTATGATTGCTACACAAAGCATTTTAAAGGGGTTGAGCAAATTATTACTGAATGAAACGGCCATCTACCGCGATCTGGATAAAACCTGGGCAGTAGTAGCCGAAGGCATTCAAACCATCTTACGGCGCGAAGCATATCCTTCCCCGTATGAGGCATTGAAAGCCCTGACCCGTACCAACGAAGGGATTAATGAAAAATCAATCCGCGATTTTATTGAAACATTGGATATCAGTCAATCTGTCAAAGAAGAATTGCGACGCATTACTCCACGGAACTATACGGGCATTTGATGTGATAGTTTATAGTTTATAGTCAATAGTTTATAGTTAATATAGGGGCAAACTATCAAGATTATTTGAGAAGTTTTAAGAGTTTAAGAGTTTGAATAGAAAAGAGTTTGATAGTTTGAAATTTGAAGAGTTTGAAGTATCATTTGCTACAAAAATTAATTAGAAACTATTGACTATAAACTATAGGGGCAATCTATCAAAGAAGTTTGAAAAGTCATTTGCTTCACATAGAAACTGTTAATTATAAACTATTGACTATAAACTATTGACTATAAACTA
>CAIYOZ010000163.1 GCA_903927945.1 uncultured Bacteroidales bacterium
GTTCTATTCTTATTTTATTTTTCTGTTAATAAATAGGACATTATTTTGATCCACTTACTTATAAGATATCACCACGTTGTTTTGAACAAAGGTTGCAATTTTGTTGAAGTAAAATAAATTATGGTATAATCTTTGTTTTACTTGACGAAAATCTTCCGGAATTTATTTGTCAATTAATTCTTTTCTATTAATCATAAAAAAAACAAGACATGAAACGATTAAAAAAGCTCGCTTTATTGACTCTTACTATTCTTTTCTTATCGAATTTCTATCCCGGTACTGTCTACGGTGCCAGCTTACAACAAGATCAGCGCGATCAGCGCAATTATGAAAATCCGCAATGGGCTCCTCCTTATTATCAGGGTGTGCGTTATTATTATTTGCCCGACATAGAAACGTACTATGATATTAATTCAAGGGAATTCGTTTATCTCTACAACGGTCAATGGTGTTTCTCCCGGGAATGTCCATTTCTGAACACGGGTTTTGATTTAAACAATTCATTTGCCATAGCCCTTGACATAAATGTATTTCAACCCTGGATGCACCACCATTACTATGTTTCCCATTATCCGCGTTATTATTACAAGGATTACTACGATCATAGCAATATCCCCTATGTCAGGGGATTTAATGAAAACTCCCGAAGTGCGTTCTATTGGAGAGAAAATGAAAGGCATCGTGCCAGGAACTGGGATAACGAAGGAATGCATAGTGACCACAAGTTCAGGTATTCCAACGATGACCGACAACAACAAAATAACTGGAACAGAAATGGAAATGGAAATGTGAACCGTGAGTCTGTCAATGATAATTCAAACCATCAACAACACTCCGACAGCTATGATAATTTACATGGCTCAAGGCCTTCGGGTCCTGTTGTAGTTCCTACAACAAGCGTTAGAACTACACAAGGTACTAATTACTATGGTAAAACTATTGGACAACCTGTAAGGGTGGAAAAGCAAATGCGCCAAAGGTCTGAGGATCATAAATCTGATGATCATAAAGATGAAAACAGAAGATAACATATAGCTAAAAAAAGCCCCGGTTTGTAATTCTACAAACCGGGGCTTTTTTCTATAAATCATAAGCTTTCACCCTTCCAAATCGCAGGGCTTTCAGTATCCAATCCTTCAACGGCTTTTCAGGATTCATGTTCCGAAGGTTTAAATAAAGTCCCAACTTCTTTACCAATGGGATTTTATGGGTCTCCACAAATTCAATCAATGTTCCATCCCTGTCTTCAATATAGGTAAAATGTCCCGAAGCTTCGCCCATGTCAAAAGTATTGGCTTCATTATGTTTGACACTGCTATCGACAGTAAAAGGATAACCCATGCTTTCGCATTTTTTCTTTAAAGACTCCATGTTTCGTACATCAAAACAAATCTGTATAAATCCGGGATCACCCCAGAATCTTCCCTGATAAATCTTGCATGGCTTGCGTTCTAACGCCTGGATGATTTCAATGGACGATTGCCCGAAAAGATGACTAAAGCTCCCCTGGCGAGGCTTAGAATGTGTGAGAAGTACTCTTCTGAACCGTTGATTCCCTGATGGTAGCCCTGCCAGGTCTTCAAAGGTACCGGTCGTATCGGATAATATTTGATCGTATCCTAAGATTTCTTGATAAAGCGGTAACGTACGGTCAATATCGGTTACTCCGACGATGGCTCCCACAGGTCCTCCTGAAGAACGATGCTCTTCCCTGAATATCGAAGGATCATGTACGATCTGAAAGATATTATCAAAAGGATCTTGCAGGTAAAAGGTCTCGGTGCCATCTATGTATTTGCTGAGTCCGCCAAGGATCCTGACGTCTTTTCTGGCAGATAATTCAGCAAAGGTTTGTTGTACATTCCGGCTCTTTATTTTGACTGCACAAATTCCCAGGTCTGCTACCTGAAGTTGGAAGCCTATCTTTTGCGGTGTACGTTCCGAATATTGCCATATTTCAAATCCACTGCCACCCTGCATGTTGATCGCAATGGAGGCATGCCGTTTGTGTGACTTATTCCCGGTATAAGGCAACATGATCTCTGCTATGGCATCATCTTCCAGGATTTTGACATCCATCCCAAAGACGTTGATATAGTATTTCCAGGCTGTCCTGAAATCTTCCACTCCGATCCCGACTTGTTGAATGCCGCTTATGATATACTCATTCATTCTTAGGAAGGTTTATAGTTTCGTACCATCTTACGGGAAATATTGGGAAAGAATCGTTTGATAAATACCATGATTAATTCTTTTCCACCGACCAGCACTTCCGGTTTTTGTTTGTAAATGGCATTCACTATCTTTCTGGCAGCCTTTTCTGCTGTTATTCCGTCGGCTTGTCCGCTATCCATGATGGCATGTCGTTTCCCGTCTTTGTTGAGTGCATTCATGGAGATATTGGTATTGACAAAGCCCGGGCAAATCATAACCACCCTGATATTCCGTTGATAATATTCTGCCTGAAGGGTTTCGAAAAACCCGTATAACGCGTGCTTCGAAGCACTATAGGCTGATCGTAGCGGGAATCCAAGCTTTCCGGCAATGCTTGAAGTGACGGCAATGGTACCGCCCCCTTTTCGGAGCATTTCAGGAAGCACCAGTTTTGTAATCAATACCGGAGCAAAAAAATTGACATCCATAATGATCTTGTCTACCTCGAACAGTGTATCAACTGTCATTCCCCGTTGGCTGATTCCCGCATTATTAAACAGTACGTCAATATCGCCATAGCACAGGAATGCCGCTTTCACCAAATCAGGTATCCCCTCCAATTCAGATAAGTCATAGGGAAGTATCTGGCACTTGGCTCCCAACTCCATGCATCTCTCCTGTGTTTTCATCAACACTTCCACCCGTGTACCGGACAAGATAAGGTCAGCTTTTTCCCTGGCAAACAAATAGGCACAAGCTTCCCCAATCCCTGATGATGCACCCGTGATCCAGACTATTTTGTTTTTGAATTTCTCCATAATTATTATGTAATTTCAACCTCCAACTCAATTAACTCAATCAACTTAATCAACTTAATCAACCCAATTAACTAATTAACCAAAACGGCTTTCCACAACTGTTCCCTGTACGAACTCATCGTATGAGGCTGGCATTCATCTACACTATCCACCATCTTAGTAGTATAGATCATTTTGTCCACAAATTCAGGGGATCGTCTCACTCCCTCGCCTATATTCAATAACACCGTTTCACCGTCATGGATCAACCCTTTCTTCAGTGACTCGAAGAAACCGGCCATACATACTGCCGAAGCAGGGCCAAGCATCACTTGTCGTTCGAAAGCCACCAACCGGGCATTGTCAGCTATGCCCGATTCGTTGATCCTGACAAAACTGCCTCCCACAGCCTTTGCCAGTTTTGCCAGTATGGGATAACTCGTAGGGTGCCCGGTGGCCAGGGTAGGTATTTCGGTATCGGGATTATCAATAGTAGGATACTCATTTTCAAAGCCGGCAGGGAAGTTCTCTCTTTCGGCTTTTTCCCAGGCTTGCACCATAGGGTCGCATTTGTCGGGCTGGATAAACAGGAACCTTGGATTCCTGAGTCCTGGATAGACTGATTGTATTTCCCGTACTCCCTTATCAATGGCAATGGGGCCTGTTCCGCCGCTCACTGCCTGGATATAGACATCGGGTATCCTTCCCAGCTGGCGCAACCATTCAAACACCATGGTTTTCTTTGCCTCCACCCGGATTGGATCAATGTTACCATTCGACATAAGAATATGGTTTGTTTTTGAATACCCCGAAGCGATTACCTTGGTTTTTGTATAATCCCCCTTTACCCTGAAAACCTGCTGTCCGTAGGCGCTTATAAAGGCTTCGGATGCTTTCAGTGCATTGTCGGGCAGAAAGACAGAGCAATTGACTCCCGCCATGGAAAGGTAGGTAGCATAGGAAGTCGCCGTATTGCCTGTGGAGGCAACGCAGTACTGCTCGATTCCGTATTCTTTGAACAGACTGGCTGCCAGTGAAGCGGACACGTCTTTAAAGGTTCCTGTACCTCCGTTCAGGTCGTTGCGGCAGACGTGAACTTCTATGTTCAGATTGTATTGTTCTTTTGCAAATTCTTCCAGGAAACCCCATCTCTCTATAGGAATACCTCCTTCGATGCAGGTAATGATATTTGAAGGGTCGCTCAATGGCAAAAAAGGGAAGTACTGCCAAAAACTCTCAACTCTTTGGTGAATGATCTGTGATAACTCCTCATAATCGGAAGTATACCAAACCTCGGAATGCTTGCTCCCGCAATCCGGACACTGCTGGTTCTGTGTAAACCATTCTCCAAAATCGGATGTCACATGTCCGCATGCCACGCACTGTAAATGATATTTTTGCTGCATCATGTTAACCAATTTTCATTGACTGCATTTCCACCGTGTCGTACTTCCCGGCTTCTAAATTTTCTTTGATGATCCGAAAGGCAGCTATGGTTTCTTCCACATCCTGCAGGGTATGTGAAGCGGTAGGTATCAACCGTAGCATCAGGACATCCTTGGGTACCACTGGATACACCACTATGGAGCAGAAAATATGATAGTTCTCCCGTAAATCAATCACAATGTTGGTTCCTTCTGCGACGCTGCCACTAAAATAAACAGGAGTTACCGGTGATTGCGTATTGCCGATATTAAAACCGTCTTTCCGTAATCCTTCCTGAAGGGCACGGGTAATCTTCCACAAGTTCTCCTTATGTTCCGGATGTTCCTGAATGATTTCCAACCTTTTCAATGCCCCGAATACCATAGGCATAGGCAATGACTTGGCAAATATCTGTGACCGCATGTTGCAACGAAGGTTGTCCACAATGTCTTTTTCCGAAGCCACGAAAGCTCCTATACCTGCCATGCTTTTGGCAAAAGTTGAGAAATACACATCGATCTGATCCTGCACCCCAAAATACTCACCTGTTCCTGAACCCGTATCTCCCATGGTACCAAAACCATGCGCATCATCTACCAGCAGTCGGAAGTTATATTTTTTCTTTAATTTGACTATTTCATTCAGCTTTCCCAGGTCGCCGGCCATGCCAAAAACTCCTTCGGTAATGACCAGAATGCCGCCATCCTGTCCATCGGCTAAGGTGGTGGCACGTTCCAGTTGTTTCTTCAGGTTGTCCATATCGTTGTGCGGGAATACAAATCGTTTCCCCATATGAAGCCTCAGCCCATCCAGTATACAGGCATGTGATTCCGAATCGTATACCACCACGTCGTTGCGGCTTAACAAGGAATCTATGATCGAAACCATTCCCTGGTACCCATAATTCAATACATAGGCTGTTGGTTTATGTACAAACCTGGCCAGCCGTTGTTCAAGCTCCTTGTGGTATTTCGTTTCTCCCGACATCATCCGGGCACCCATGGGATAAGCCATTCCGTATTGTGCTGCAGCTTCTGCATCGGCTTTCCGTACTTCGGGATGATTCGCCAGACCCAGGTAATTGTTCAGGCTCCAGGTAAGTACTTCCTGTCCATTAAACCGCATGCGGGGTGCTATCTCCCCTTCCAGTTCCGGAAACATGAAATAACCATCTGACTTTTGCTGATACTGCCCCAGAGGACCTTTTGAGGCTTTCAATCTTTCAAAAATGTCTACCATAGTGAAGTTTTTTATGATATTATTTATAATGTTCAAAATTACTAAAGGTCAAGTGAAAAGAGAATAACACCTGATAAAGGTTGCATACATTCTCCATTGTTTTCTTTAACACCGTAAAAGTAATTATTTATTTTAAAGTCAACAATATTTCACACATTTTTCATTAAACAGCTATGGTAAATGCTTTCTCCTTAACGTACACGACCCCGTCGCTATTCGCGACGGGGTCGGTAAACATTTAAAATGCATTCATGAGAACATCCATGTCATCGTATCTGAAATCAATTACCATCCTCCAGTCACTGATCGCCGAATCATTGTCTCTGACTTCCAGTAAACCCCATTTGTTGTCTTTATTCAAGCAAACATAGGCTTTCCCTCCGCTACATTCAAGTGGAACAACCTCCATGAAATCGAAGTCAAATATCTTTTTATCGTAAACCCTGGAGCCAAACCCACGAACATTGGATATGCCAAATAAATCCCACTTGTTTGATTTGTTAGTCCTGGCAATCAAAGCTACCAGGCAACTATCGTTACAATAAATTAGTTTCTCCATAAAGAAAGGCTCACATAGTAACACATAGTCACATAGTAAGACATTGTTTTAATTCATTCTGTAAATAATATAATCCATAGTACCAAAATAGAACATGTATTTAAACTATGTATTCTATGTCAACAGATGTTTAGCTATGTGGTGCTAATTAACAATGTGTAATTCTTTAATAATCGTAAGTACCACAACTCATATTAAACTGATCAATAGCTATGTGGTGCTATGTGACTATGTTTAACTATGCGTGTTTCTTATCGTATAAAATTAGTCATTACCTTCCTTGCTTTTTCCGGTGCCTCAATCGTTTCCCCGGCAGCTTTTTTCATCTTCAGCATCCACGCCATATTTTTTCCCAATGTTTGCATGATCTGCTTACCTTCAGCATCATCTTCTGCCTGTCCCGCTGACATGCCATGAATGATATTCCAGTAGCTGGAAGTAGCCACCATCATTTCCGTGTAGGTGAGGTAATGGTTCAGGCTGTCCAGTGTAGCCGAACCTCCTGAGCGACGCACTGCCACCAGTGCAGCTCCTACCTTGTGGCGGAATAAGTTGCCGTTGGCACCTGCCACATAAAATGCCCTGTCCAGGAAACATTTCATGGTGCCCGCAATACCCGAATAATACACCGGTGAACCGATCAGTATCCCATCCGCTTCTTTCATCTTCTGAACGCACTCGTTCACGCTATCCGTTTTTATCGAACATTGCTCATCCCTGTTTACGAAACATTTGTTACAGCCCATGCAACCATGCACGGTCTTATGTCCTATATGGAGTATTTCAAAATCTATCCCTGCTGCTTTCAGCTCTTCTCCCACCATGTTAAAGGCATGATAAGTGTTTCCCTCCTTGTGAGGGCTTCCATTAATGGCAATTACTTTCATTCTTTTTTCAATTATTTATTCTGTGTTCCGCGTTTCGTGTTTCGCGTTCCGTGTTTTTGTGTTCCGTGTTCCGTGTTTCGCGTTCCGTATTCCGTATTCTGCATTTCGTGATTTGTGTTCAATCAACCAATCAACCAATCAACTTAATCAACCTAATCAACCAATCAACTTAATCAACTTAATCAACCAATTAACCAATCAACCAATTAACAAGTTACTTCAAAAACTCAACAATAAATGCCTCTTTAGGCTTATTTACCGTTTCTTCCCACAGGACCTTATATTCCTTCTGGTACAGTTGATGCCCCCGGTATGGAACGCCCAGGACAATTTTCTTTCCTTTCGACATGTTGATGGCTGCAAAAACAGACGTGGAAGGACAAGTGACATCGATGAATCCTATTTCAGTGACAATGGTTGCCTTTGAATCTTTCAACAGGTTTGCTGTATCAAAATAAGGAACTGATGCCATTAATTGTGCTTTGTCCAGACCCAAACTAAATGGATTAGGCCATCCGCCTTGTCCCCCGGTCAACGTTGCTCCCCAATCGCACATGGCAGGTACTGTAGCCACAACAGCTGTCACCCGTTTGTCGAGCCCTGCTGCTGCCAAAGCCTGTCCGCCTCCCTGACTTTCGCCAATCACCAGGATGCGCTTTCCATCCCACTCCGGCTGGCTGGTCAGGAAGTCAAGCGTTCTCATGAGTCGCAGGTACATTCCCCGGAAGTAATAATCACTTCGGGCTCCGATTCCAAACCGGTTATAGTCCTTTAATTCACCTTTGTCCAGATCGTCGTAGTAGGACTGGGGCTGCCCGTTCAACATTCCGTGTGCGTTTAAATCAACACATAAAGCTCCCTTGCCCATTTTAGCATAACTCATAGCCTTCCCGGGTTGCGACAGGCACCAGTTCCCTTTTACACCCGCGGCGTGTACATACAGCACAATCGGAAGTGATTTTAGGCTTGCACCTGTTGGCTTGGCGAAATACCCCCTGGCAGATTTTGGCCCCGTACAGTTTATCTCAATATCCGAACACGTATAACCCTTTTCAATGTTGTTAACCGGAACAGATTTCACATCCATGGGAAGCTTATGCAACAGGTCCTTTTCATTGTCCCAGTAATTATCAAAATCTTTAGGCCTTGCAGCTCCCGGTGTGAAATTATAGGGGTCGACTACTAATCCGATACTTGCCGATTCATTCCGGGTACTTACTTCAACTATCAGTGCTGTAGGTTTGTCGTACGATTCGTTTAATAGCAATACCGTGTTTCCCTGACAGGCAATCTTTTCAGTATTGCTTTCAGCTGAATAGTTCTTACGAATCTTTACGGTAAGGGAATCCGGCTTTGAATCTTTTAAATATACGCTGACCTGTACCTTTTCTCCTTTTTTATAAATGCCCGATTCGTTCGATTGTTTCAATACGATGTTTTGTCCAAAAGAGAGGGTGATAAATCCCAGTACTAAAATCAGGGAAACTAAAAGACGGTGGTTTGTATTCATGAAATGTTATTTGCTACTCGTTATTTGCTATGCGTTATTGGTAGTTATTCATCGTTATCAAGGACGCATTTCCGATCAACCGCTTTTTTTGCGGTTTGTCGGATAGGATATTAATCAATCAACAACTAACCCCAAGCCCCTAAAGATGTGTAATTAGTCCCGTCTCCTCTGTTTTTTATCATCAAAAACCACTAAATTTCAATATCGCACTCTTAACATCCCCTTTACAGGCTGTGTAAAAATGGAATTATGTGAAGTTGTTACTTACGAATTGATAGTTGATACATTTTTTGAATAAGGTAATGAGGTTAGGGTTAGTGGTTAATTGTTTCTACTAAGGTTTAATACCTTAAAAATAAGGTTTTTGAAGATAAACCTTATTTTTGTTTGTCAACCTAAGTAGAAAAAGAAGCAAAAGTATCTTAACCTTATTACCTTATTTCAACTTCATGTTTCAATTTGAAAGTATTATCATTTTCAATTATAGTTTTAACACATCCTCTAAAGGGGATGTGAAGAGAGGTAAGTGGGTAGATTACAATTCCCTTTGAAGTCAACAAAACTTCATGAATACATTTTAATAAATAAGATTATTACTTTTGAATAATCGTAATTGGCTGATAATTTATCACTAATCATTAATAATTTATCACTAATCGTTTATCACTAATCGTTAATCACTTTTCACTCTCAATATCCCCTTTAGGGGCTTGGGGTTTTTTATTATGAAAAAGATCTACCTCCTTCTCTATTATGGGTTTGCGCAATACCTGCCCAAATCGACCCGTCCATTGGGCATACCGTCCATGTTATTTCGCAGGTTTCTTTGTAACCACCTTTTTTCAGCGTGCGGTGACAAGCTGGTGGTAGAGAACAAGGCTTATTTCGGGAACGGCAAAGACTTCCAGGTAGGTAGTGAAGCTGCCCTGGGGTATAACTTCAAGTCGATGAACCGGACGGTAAGGATTGGCAATAACCTGATGATGGCGGAAGATGTGCTGTTCCTGGGAGGAGGTCATCAGTACGACCGGCTGGATATCCCCATGGGGCATCAGGCATCGGAGCCAAAAACACCCCTGGAAATTGATGATGATGTGTGGATAGGAGCCCGGGTGATAATACTTCCCGGTTGCAGGCATATTGGCACCGGAGTAATCGTTGGGGCAGGAGCGGTGGTGACGAAAGATATACCAGATTATGCGATAGTGGGAGGGAACCCGGCAAGGGTGATAAAGTACAGAAATAGTTTATAGTTTGTAGTTTATAGTTAATAGAAATAATAAGTGATAAGTGATAAACGATAAGTGATAATCAGAGTAGGTAGCTTATAGTTAATAGTTTATAGTCAAGAGAATGATAA
>CAIYOZ010000164.1 GCA_903927945.1 uncultured Bacteroidales bacterium
CCATGTTCATCATCGCCAATAAGCAAACGTTTTGGGTCGGCTGATAAGGTTGTTTTTCCAGTACCTGACAGTCCGAAGAAGATTGCTGTATCACCAGCTTTGCCCATGTTTGCTGAGCAATGCATAGAAGCAATATTTTTTAATGGAAGAAAATAATTCATTATTGAGAACATTCCTTTTTTCATTTCGCCGCCGTACCAGGTACCACCTATTACAGTCATTCTTTCTTTTAAATTGAAAGCAACGAATACTTCACTATTCATTCCTTGTTCTTTCCAGTTAGGATTGGTAGTTTTCGAACCGTTCAGGGTTACAAAATCAGGTTCACCATAGTTGGCCAAATCGAAATGAGAAGGACGGATAAACATGTTCGTTACGAAATGTGCCTGCCAGGCTACTTCCATGATGAAACGAACTTTCAGGCGGGTGTCTTCGTTGGTACCGCAAAATGTATCAACTACGTACAATTTTTTAGCTTTCGACAATTGATCGGTTACCAGATCCTTACAAGCATCAAACACTTCAGGGGTTGTTGGACGATTGATCGTTCCATCCCACCAAAGGTTTTCGTTGGTCACTGCATCCTGAACAAAGAACTTGTCTTTAGGAGAACGACCGGTAAACTTACCTGTGAAAACTGCAACTGCACCTGTGTCAGTCAAAATACCTTTTTCAAAACCTTCATTTGCAGGATTCATTTCATCCTGAAATAATACCTCGTAAGAAGGATTGTGTACGATTTCGAAATTACCCGAAATGCCGTACTTGCTTAAATCCAAATTTGCCATTTTCTTTAAATTAATTTGTCTTATGTTGTTTTTAATCTCTTTCCTGACTAAGCCTAGTATCACGCTACAAAAATACGATAAATTTTGTAAGTGAGGAAACAATTAAAGAAATTTTTCTTTAATTAAAGCAAAATACTTTCTTTTTGAAGGAGTAAGAGGGAAGGAGTAAGAGGGAAGCAAAAATAAAGAGCCGTCCAATCAAAAATGAAGTAAGCCTTTGGACAGGAATATCCCCCATCTGTCTGCTCCATTTGAATTAATGTCCTGAAAACCTTACATGACCTTTCTTATCTTCTCCATTTACTGAATATTTTTTCCCATTTCCACCCTGTACTCAACTTGCAATACCTAAGAAATTTTAGTACGACTGAAACATTCAATTGAAAACAGTTGGAATGACCTACCTGTACCAACCCTAATGCCAAGGGTATGGAACGCAAATGAATCAAAAGTTCATCGACAGTTAGTTCTTATTTAGATGTCTTATACATATAATAACCTATTAATGATATAAGACATCTATGAGACATCTATAAGTAAACTAAGAGTGAACTAAGGTATACCTCATGTCCTTTCCACTCTTTATCCATTAGCTTTGTATTTGTAAATGACTCCGAAGAGTGTTGTTTGTTTGTGTCACAAGTTAGGAAAGCTCAAACCTTCCAGATATCAATTGATACCAATTTTATAAGAATACCCAAACCATCATTCTTATAAAATTATGTCAATTTTAATTAATGATAATCCATGCAAATGAATTATATTTGCAGGGTTAACCTATAATTCTAAGGCAAATGAGTACCGGTTGGTTTAACGATTGATGATAACTAATCAACCAATTAATTTAATCGAGTTCCCAAGATTATGCTGGGGGAAAGTGGACGTTTAAAATTGTTCGGATGATTATGCCAACCGGGAAGATACCGTTCAACGAAACATAACATAAAATGAAAGAATCATAAAAATGAAAAAGAATTTATTACTCTATTTTACGATAGTTCTGTTAAGCTCATGTTCTACTAGAATCACGACATCGTTAATAAAAAAGGAAAAGCCGCAATCGGGAAATATAACTGTCCTGGTATATGAAAAAAACGATACGTTGCCCACTGCTTTCGAGAAACTTGGAACTGTTAGAGTTATTAGTCTCGGTTTAGATCCTAAGAGTTATTATCATGCATTTGGAGCTGCGAAATCGGAAGCAAGGAAAGCAGGTGGGAATGCAATTCAGGTATTGAAACTTCAAAAGCCAAATAATTGGAATAATGCATACAGTTTAACCGCAAGTGTTCTTAAAATTGATACAAGTCTTATCCATTTACCGGTTAAACCATTGGCAGCACCTGATGTTGTAAAGATGAATGATTCACATTGGCGTTTTGCCATAGATGGTGGTTATTCATCCGGTTTGGGCAAAGATGGTTCAACTGTTGACAGTCGTAATAAAACCTATAATAACCCGATGAATTCCGGTTTAAATGTTGGTGCAGAGATAAATTATTTCGTTTTTAAGGGTCAACTTGGAATAGGAATAAATTATGAGAATGTAACTTCACAGAATAGTTCGAGTGTTGTAACTTACTCAAGTCCGGGACAGATACTTTCAAAAAATAATATGAGTGATAACTTAAACATCCAGTATATTGGTCCAATGTATACTTCTGTAGTAAGACAAATAAATCATAATCAGGTAATAAATGCCTTTATTTTTAATGTTGGTATGGGAAATCTTACTTACACTGACAACAAAAGAGTGGACTTGATGAATTACAAAATAACCGGTTCAACACTTGGTGCGTATTATTCTATTGGTTTTGACCATTTCATTTCCAAAAATATGGCACTTGGTATAAAGTTATCTTACATAGAAGGTTTGTTGATGAATTATAATGAATTTGATGGAAATACCACCACACATGTACAACTTGACAATTACAGCTACCTGAGTTTAAATCATGTAAATATAACTGTTGGATTGCGATTTAACAGTTCGAAATAGCTGAAAATTAGCGGTTAATTCCATAGAATCGAATGAAAATTGCTACGCTACGGCGAACGGAGACATACTGTTTGGAAAGCAACTGTTTCCGAATCAGGGTCGAACATTATCAAATCATATCGTATCTGAGTTATCGGATATTTATCGAATCGAACCGACTGAAATCGTATCATTGTCAATAGGAGCTATGATGAACACGAATCCTAATCGATTGATGTATAATAAAGTTACGGGAGTGATTTTAGAGATAGGAATTAGAGAATTATTGAAACATTTGAGTTACATATTTGTTTAGTACTGTAAATATATCTATTTTTGTAACACAAAATAAAATCAGTATGGAAACGAATATTATAGTTGGAAGGAATATTAAAGCTATAAGAGAAAAAATGGGTTATACCCAAGAAGTGTTAGCCGATTATTTAGGCATCACCAGAGAGGAAGTCAGTTATTATGAAAATGGCAACCGAACAGTTCCAAGCAAAATTATCACTAAGATTGCCGGGTTATTTGCCATCGATGAATTTGATCTGTTTGAAGAGGACGATGTTCTGTCAAAGATCAATCTGGCATTGGCATTTAGGGCAGATCACCTGAATGGAGAGGATTTAAAAACCATAGCAAGCTTTAAGAGTATTGCCATGAATTATTTAAAAATGAATAAGACTTTGAGAAGTAGTTATGAATAAGTTAGTCATCGAGAAATATTCAAATAGTTTCAGGACACAAAACGGAATAGGATCGAGAGATCCCATTCGTTTAAAAAGTCTGTTATCTCAACTGAACGTGATTACTATTTTCAGACCATTGAGGGAAAATATTTCGGGAATGGCTATAAAAGTAAATGATGGGGTCGAGGAGGTAAGGTTCATGCTCATAAATAGCGATCACAATATCGGGAAACAAAATTTTACAATTTGTCACGAGATGTATCATCTTTTTGTACAAAAGGATTTTACGTCCATTCATTGTATTACCGGACAATTTAAGAAAGATTCAGGAGAAGAATATATTGCCGATGTATTTGCATCCATTTTATTATTACCCGAGGAAGGAGTTAAAAGTTTAATTCCAGAGAAGGAATTAGCAAAAGACAAGATATCATTAAAGACGATTTTAAAGATTGAGCATTTTTTCACTTGTTCCAGATCTGCGTTGTTATACAGACTTAAGGAACTTCAACTGATTACTTCAACCGGCTATGATAAATACTGCCAGGATGTAAAATGGTCTGCTGTCAAATATGGCTATAGTACTGATTTATACGAATCAGGGAATAGCAATTTAGTAATCGGAAATTATGGTGAACTTGCACGTGAACTGTTCGAAAAGGAATTAATTTCAGAGACCCATTATATTTCTTTATTAAAGGAGTTAGGAATGAATGGTGAATCATTGGAGAAAATCATCAATGGTGAAGAAGAATAGGATCATATTAATTGACGCAGATGTGGTTTCGCACTTCATAACTGGAGGTGAAATTTACATGTTGCCCTCTATTTTTCCGTATAAGATGAAAATTCTTGATAAGGTGTATGATGAATTGGAAAATTTTAAAAGTAAAAAAACACAAATAGACAATCTGGTAAATCAGAGGATTCTTGAAATAATGCCTTTTCCTGATGAGAATTCCGAAATTAGGAAAGAATACTTTTGGATCAAGAAACAAATGTTTAAAGGAGATGGCGAAAGTGCAACCCTTGCTGTTACAAGATATTCACATGATATTGTTGGAAGTAGCAATTTAAGGGATATAAAAAGCTATTGCCTAATGCATTCTATCGATTATTTAACAACAATGGATTTCTTATGTAGAGCTTTAGAAACAGGAAGAATGGATTTAGCCAGATGTAATAATTTCATTTCAAGTGTTGTAAATTCAGGAAGTAAATTACCTGTTAAAAGTATGGAAGAATATGCTTGCAGAGAAGTAAATCTGTAATTAGAAAGAAAGGATATTGAATCAGTGCATAATAGAAAATGGTGGGTAAATACTTACCATTTTCTATTTTAGTGTCAATCAAACACATCACATCAAATAAACATATTACCCCCAAACTGTATACATTTGGCTTTGTATACCAACAAAATAAACCTTATTTTTGCATCGATTATTTTAAACAAAAATCAACTTATATGAAAAAGCTCAACTTGGTGTTTATCATGCTTGCCTTTTGTAGTTTCACGTTTGCGGTCAAGGAAGTTCGTAATGTGCAATCTTTCAATCAAGGCTGGAAATTTACGTTAGCCGACAGTACAATGAATGCCTCTTCAACGGGATACAACGATAACTCGTGGCGTACACTTAATCTGCCCCACGACTGGAGCATTGAATCTGATTTTAGTAAGGATTATCCGGCAACACCAGGAGGTGGAGCATTGCCCGGAGGGATAGGCTGGTACCGTAAATCGTTTACCGTGGATAAAGCCAATAAGGGTAAACATGTGTATATTGACTTCGACGGCGTGTACCGGAACAGTGAGGTATGGATTAACGGGACTTCGGTGGGGAAACGTCCGTACGGGTATATTTCTTTCCGCTATGAACTGACTCCGTATATCAAGTTCGGTGAAAATAACGAGATTGCTGTGAAGGTGGACAATTCGAAACAACCCAACTCCAGGTGGTATTCGGGTTCGGGTATCTTTCGCAACGTATGGCTTTCGATCCTGGATCAGGTGCATGTGGATTTGTGGGGAACGTATGTAACGACCCCAAACGTCAATGCCGATAGTGCCGAAGTGGCGATACAAACGACGATACACAATGATGCCAAGTATTTAAGAACTATCCTGGTGGAACAATTGCTTTACGATGCCGATGGAAAACTTGTCACCAAAACAAGAGGTTCGCTGTATGTTAATATCGGAATGTCCCATCAATACCTTCAAAAGCTCATCGTGAAAAAGCCAGTGTTGTGGGATATCGACCATCCGTATTTGTATAAACTGGTTACCAAGACTTATTATTTTGGCAGCCTGACGGATGAGTATGTTACTTCGGTGGGTATTCGTTCGTTTACGTTCGATGTGACGAAAGGATTTTTCCTGAACGGAAAACATGTAAAGATTAATGGAGTGTGCAATCACCACGATTTGGGTGCATTGGGTGCTGCGGTAA
Organism: uncultured Bacteroidales bacterium; assembly: GCA_903927945.1. Classification (GTDB taxonomy): domain Bacteria; phylum Bacteroidota; class Bacteroidia; order Bacteroidales; family Paludibacteraceae; genus Paludibacter. The sequence goes on from CAIYOZ010000164.1 coordinate 5,909, forward strand.
ACGCCCGGGCGATAGAACGCCAGTTGCAAATACTGAAAGCGATGGGTTGTAACGGTATCCGCACTTCCCACAATCCGCCTGCTCCCGAATTACTGGATTTGTGTGACAAAATGGGCTTTATCGTGATGGATGAAGCGTTTGATATGTGGTTGCAACATAAAACAAAGTATGATTATTCATTGGACTTCCCCGAATGGCATGTACGCGACCTGACCGATATGATTACCCGCGACAGGAACCACCCTTCCATTTTTATCTGGAGTATCGGAAACGAAGTACCTGAACAATGGGGAAATGCCAAGACGGAAGATATGGATTTGCAACAAGCCAATATCCTGATGAATAAAAAGAAAGAAATCGCTCAGGATGAAGTCAGTCAGGGTGGTTTGAGCAAAAACGCCTTGCTTACCCGCCATTTGGTGGATGTCACCAAGGCAGCTGATCCGACCCGTCCCGTTTCGGCAGCATGTAATGTGACCGATGACAACAATAACCTGTTCAAATCGGAAGCACTGGATTTAATCGGATTCAATTATCACGAAAAAGAATTTCAGGCTATTACCGGTCATTTTCCGAAGACTCCGTTCTTTGTCAGTGAATCGGTTTCGGCCTTACAAACGCGTGGATTTTACATGATGCCTTCGGACAGTATGAATATCTGGCCTGAACGTTGGGATAAACCTTTCAGCAATCCGTTGCAGAAATGTTCGGCTTATGATAACTGCCATGCTCCCTGGGGATCGACCCACGAAGCTACCTGGAAACTGGTCAAGAAATACGATCACGTGGCGGGACAATTTATCTGGACCGGGTTTGATTACCTGGGCGAACCGACACCGTATTGGTGGCCATCGCGCAGTTCATATTTCGGGATCATTGACCTGGCAGGATTCCCCAAGGATGTGTATTACATGTATCAAAGCGAATGGACGACAAAGGACGTGTTGTATATCTTCCCACACTGGAACTGGAAGGCAGGGCAGACCGTCGATGTATGGGCGTATTACAACAATGCCGATGAAGTGGAACTATACCTGAACGGACAGTCGCTTGGAATACGCAGTAAAGCAGGAGATGACCTGCATGTCATGTGGCGCGTAGAGTACGCTCCCGGTACGCTGAAGGCTGTTTCACGCAAGAATGGTAAAGAAGTACTGTCCAGAGAAATTAAGACCGCCGGCGAGCCAGTAAGTATTCGCTTGAAGGCTGACCGCCCCACTGTTGCTGCTGATGGGAAAGATCTATCCTATGTGAGCGTCGAATTGCTGGATAAGGATGGAAATGCTTCCCCGGTAGCCGATCAGCTGGTGAAATTCAGCGTGGAGGGACCGGGTGCCGTTGTGGGTACCGATAATGGTGATCAGAACGATCATGTCTCGCTCAAGAAACCCGAACGTCACTTGTTTTATGGGAAGTGCCTGGCCATTGTCCAGAGTACATTCGTTGGTGGGAATATCGTGCTGAAGGCTTCGGTGGAAGGCTTGCCGGTACAGGGAATAACGATTGTGAGTAAATAAAATTAAGAGCTAAAAACCTTGAGGGAAAATCAATCAGTTCCGGGTGTTACGTTTCTGCCTTATTACCGGCCCTGTCGCGAATAGCGACGGGGTCGTGGTAATAATTACGAATCCCCTGATAAAACTGTATTTATCAGGGGATCTTTCCATAAAAAAACTAACAACTTTTCATTTCTATAAAAACTACGCAAACTAAACGCCTACTAATCAATAGCGATAGGTGTAAATGTAGCACTTATGCTATGCTCATTCAATGAAGACTCAACGCTTCGAATAAGATAGAAGCATTCCATCCGCTCTGCTGCCATTTCCCGGGTTATCAATGCCAATGCTTTACAATCCGTTTGCACCTTGTATCAGGGCATTTAAGTTTTGCTGATCCAGTACCGTATTCTTCGTTCTATCGATTAATCCACCCGTATCCCAGAAAAAGGGTAACATTCCATTTGCAATTGCTTGTTTTACAATATATTTGTGGTAATACGCCCTTGACGCTAAATGAAGAGTTAATGCATCACCGGTTAAATTATCACGGCGCATGGCACCAAATTCACCCATTATAACCGGTATCCCCTTATTAACAAACTGTATCTTCATCATGTTGAAATAGGAATCAACAGTACTTTCTTCACCCCACGTGGGATTATGAGCTGTATCGGTTGTGGAGTGATAGTTTGCACCCCAGTAGTAGAACATATTGCCCCAGCTGGCATCGGCAGTCATACCACAAAAATTCCAGGGTGTATAGTAATGTATTTCAGCCATTAATTTATTCGCTATGTTGTCCGTAGGCATACCGGTCATGAGTTTATTTGTGGTAACAATATCGGTTGAGGGCCCCTGTACGACTAATGTACGATACGCATTTTTACCACCTGTAGAGCGCACTGCATTGATAAAGGTTTGATGATACGACATCAATACGGTCATTTGTTCCGCTGTGGTGACAGCCGGTTCATTGGCACTGGCAAACAGGACATGTTCATCAAAATCACGCATCGTTACGGCAATTTGCTCCCAATAGGCTTTTTGTTTCGCATTGACCGCTACCTGTTTGGCTACCGTACAGTTGCTCTCGAGCCAGCCGTCATCCCAGTGGATATTAAGGATCACATACATATCGTTATCAACACAGTATTGTACTACTTGTTTAACCCTTGCCAGCCAACCGGGTTTTATGATCAGCGTGGCTTGATCCGCATATTGATCCCAGGAGCAGGGTAAACGAATGGCATTAAAGCCGCTTTGTTTTATTGCTTTAATCAGGTCATTGGTGATCATTGGATTTCCCCAAGCAGTTTCTCCTCCGGTAGCCTCCAGGGTATTGCCGATATTAATACCCATTTTGATTTTTTCAGCAAGTTGCACAGCTGTACTGCTCATGCCGGTGGCATCGGGAGCGATGTAAAGATCTTTTCCTGCTTGAGTTACAGTGACTGTATCTTTCTCATTTCCGATGGTATAAATGATTAATCCGGTACGGGTAGCCACCTGGTTGTTTTCTGCAATGGTATAAGCTTGTTGAGTTTTGTCAACAGACACCGATTTCAACTTAATCCAATCGTTATTAGAGGCGAAAGTGAATGTGGTATCTGATGATTGGGTAGTGAGGTCTATTTCACCACCAACGGTTGACATTGTAAATTTATTCTGACTTAAAATGATATACTGAGATGTTTTTTGGGTAACGGTTACCTCTTTTTTCAGCGATCCGGCAGTAAATGTTATCACAGCCTTACGTATGGATGGAGTCTTGTTTTGGCTTACCGATATTTTTATCTGGGCATTCCCTTTGGTTCCGGAAGTTGTGGAAAGTGTGCACCATGTATCAGAAACAGCAGCACTCCAATCCGAACTTGTTCCAAGCATCAGGATATTGTTATTGGCAGCTCCTGTAAATGTTATTTCCTGAAAAGACAAATCAATCTGAGGTTCAGGAGAAGTATCATTTTTGCACGAATAGCACACAAACATAATCGCGATGGATGATACTAAAAGAATAATAAGTTTTGAAATTCGGATCATTTTATTGAATCTTTGAATTATGTGTAGAGATTATCATGAAATGTCAGTTATCCAACAAGTAATGTGTTTAGAACTTTGAAAAACCGGCATTTAGTTCATCCAATTTTTTCTTCTGGTTATCTGTCAATTTTACTCTCTTAAGTGCCTGATTATATTGCTGTACTTGCGATCCCCATTGCATCGTTACTTGCATATATTTTTTATCTTTTGTCAGTGCGGGGTTTTGCTTTTCTTTATCAGTGTATTGCTTGAGCATTCTCAACGAACTTTCAAAGTAGACTAAGAGTTTCTCGCTTTCGTCCATCTGGCTTGTTTTTCTCATCAATGCAGCATTGAATCTATCCATTTCGGATTTATATTCATCCGAAGAGGTAAAAGTAGAGTCGTTAACTGCTTTTGTGCTCAATTCATCTCCTTTTTCGGATACATCTTCTATTTTCTTTATCTGTTCAACTTTCTTTTGTCCTTTCGAGCAACCGAAAACAACAAAACAACAAACTACCAGTATAAAAAGAGATTGCCTTTTAATAATTACTTTTTCCATAATAGAAATAAAATGAAAAGAGATTACCGCCGACAGTTTGTTTACGGTAATCTCTTAACGGGTTTTTGTTATTGAGCAACTTTCCAGAAGAATGATAAAACTTCATTTTTGGAACCTCCCGGGGCCGACAATGAAGCATCGACAGATCCAAGACTCATGCCATCTGTATCTATAGTACTAAGAGAAGTACCTGATACCAGGTCAAGAAGCCATTCATCGGTGGCAAGAGGTGTTGAGAAGTATTTACCCATTGCATCGTTGATAGGTAACCAATTTGCCGGGCTCCCGATGAAACTAACAAGCGGGAAGTCAAATGTCAGTGATGGAATCGTTGGATCGATAATTACTTTACCGGTAACTGTATAACCTGCTTTTGCCAATGTACCATCTGCATTGTACACATCCTGTGTTAATGTAGCAATGACTTCTGATCCACTCGCACTCGCTGCAAATGAAAGGCTTGCACTCGCTGCAATAGCACTGGTAGCTGCAGTCCATACCCATCCATTCGAAGTATAATCGGTTCCAAAAGTAGTCGGTTTTGTCCATCCGCCTGCACCAGCAAAGTCAGTCCAGTCAACAAACCTGCCCAGGTCCATTTTGAAAGTTTTTCCAACGAGGGCCGTTTTAAATGGTTTCAGCGGATCAGATGCAGTGGCGATTTGCGGAATCAAATGATAAACCATGTATTGGGGTGAAACAGGATCCCGTACACCGACCCACATTCCTGAAATAGCTCCAGTTGGTGATTTTTCAATGCTTGTGATACGCCATTGATTTTTTGAGCTGGTGGCTAACGTCACCCATCCACCGGAAATTACAAAGTTAGGTGTAATACCGGTAAAGGTATAATATCCCTTATCATCCAATGTATACGTACCTTTTGTCGAAATACCCATTGGATCAACATAAACAACTGTATTATCTGCTGAGTTCATTGAAAGTGAGAAATTTGCATAACTGGCAGCAATGCTGGAACTAAATCCAGTCCAACTTGGATAAGCATCTGCCGTTGTCCAGCTAGAGTTCATGGATGAGCCATCAAGGTTTGCCCAATTGAATGGAGTACTTGGTGAAAGAACCCATTTTATTGTAGTACTTGTATTTTGTGAGATAGAGTTCTGCCAGTCTGCAGGTAATGTTGGCGTTGGTTCTACACCAACATAAGTGGTAGAATAATCTTTAGAAACATAATTATAAACATCCCACCAAGGTCCCTGAGCAGGGTCGGTACGCATAACTGCAATAATCAATCGACTTGAAGTAAGCTCCAGAATTTTAATGTTGGTACTCCAGTTGGTAACTTCAGAGATTTTTGTTGCAATTCTAAGAATCGAAACATCGTTTGTAGTCAGTGTATGGTTGATTATATCCAAAAAGTAGGATCCACTGGTGGTTGCACCGGTCTCATTTGGTTTTACTACGTTTAGATGAGGACCATTCATTAAATCAAAAGTCATGGTTCCACTTAAATCGGAAGCTGTTGCTCCTATATTGCCGTTGCCCGGATCCCAGTTAATTTTGAAGCTCTCAAATCCCTGAGCAACGGTCGGATCAGCATAAGACATAAAACCGGCAGCATAGCCATATTTCCCATTATCAGGTACCCATGTCTTCGATTTGCCAACGCCCCCCGAAAGATCAGTCCACAATGGATCGTTCACATAAGAGAGATTTGTTGTGGTAATGTTTATCTTAAAGGTGTCAGCCTGAACTAATCCACCAGCGCATTCCACACCGTAAATAAAGTTGTATTTACCTGGAAAAGCAATTCTGACGGTGTCAATTACCTTTGTTGACCGGCCTAGTGGAGTAATCCATTGGGGAGTCAATCCTGACGTTAAACTCTTCAAAACAATCTTATTTGGATCCTGTGCATCTGGAATGATGGAGTACTTCAGCACGCTCTTGTCTAATACGGTGCCCAATTTATATGCATCGGGAGTACAAGCTGTAAAAAGCATCGACAATCCGAGGAATGCAAATAATATTTTAAATTTATTTTTCATATCTGTATTTTTTAATGATTAATTTTTTACCAACCAGCATTTTGAATTAGTACGCCTGATGACAAAGTGACCTGATCGTTTGGTATTTGTTGGAAACCGCGTGTAGTTGTGATATTTGCCTGTAATTGAGCGGCAGTTGGTGCAGTATGTCCATCATCCAGAAACGAGAGAGTCGTGTTATTGGCAATTGTTGAAGCAGCCGTTGTGACTCCCTGACGTAATAAATCCCAATAACGTATACCTTCACCTACAAATTCCAACTGACGCTCTGCCAGTATGTTTGCTTTTGTGGGTGCTATGCCGGTTGCTACACCTGCACGAGTACGAACGGCATCCAGATAAGCCTGTGCATTTGGACTTTTTAACTCTGCAGCCATCAATAATACATCGGCATAACGAATCGCAAAATAATCCTGGTATTGGCCAGTCATGAAAGATGTTACGATAGATACTCCATTCTTATCACACAAAGGGCTGTATTTTTTCAAGAAATAGCCGGTGTATTCACGACAACCTGCTTTGTCAGCGGGAGTATTGGCAATGCCCTCTTCCTTAATGGCCGTTATTGAAGCAAACTGACGGGAATCACCCGAGTTGAATGTGCCATATAATTTTGGATCAACTGTACAAGCCCCCCAACCATATTGATAAGGGTAATAGGAAGATCCACGAATTCCTTCCATAATCATCCATTCGTTTCCGGTAATGTTTCCATTGTAATCTTCTGTTGAAGAGTATTTGATGGAGAACACCACCTCAGGGTTGTTTTCGCCGGCATAGGTGACAGTTTTACCAATAGAAGCTGCGGGCCATAAAGTGTTGAAATCAGGAACCAAACTGTGTCCACTTTTTGAAATGACATCTTCTACGGCAGCCAGAGCAGTAACGCCGGTTTCGCCACCTATTGCAATGGTGTTATCGCCGGTTCCATAATAACCATCGTAGAACAAATAGGCACGGGCTAATAATGACTCGGCAGCCCATTTGGTGACTCTCCCGCTAGCAACACTTGAATAGACTGCCGTAGGCAAGTTCGTAGCTGCAAACCGCAAATCGCTCATAATCTGAGCATAGGTCGCAGCTGGCGTAGCCTGAGGAACGATTGCAATGGTAGGTGTTAATACCAACGGAACTTTTTCGAACAAACGTACCAGGTCAAAGTAACAAAAAGCACGTATAAACCTGGCTTCTGCCTGGTATTGTGTTTTTAGGGCTACTGTTGAAGTATCCCATTTAACCTGCTCTAATTTACCCAACAAGACGTTACAACGAAAGATCGCCTGGTAATAATTTTTCCAGTTATTGCCATAAATTGAAACGTCTGCTGGAGAAACCGCTTTGTTAAATTCATCCATCAATTGATAAGCATAACCATCAGAAGAACCGGTACCACCGAAACAGTTATCCGATAATACTTCTGAAGATACCGGTAATGCAGTACCACTATTCCAGATCAAATCAAGTCCATTGTAACACCCTACCAGGGCTGTATAAGCTTCAGCAGAGGTGTTATAATACGTGTTGGTTGTTTTCTTATCCGTCAGTTCGGTGGTCAGAAAATCACTGCACGAATTGAATGAGATCATTGCAAGAAGTGCAAGGGTTATTATTTTATATTTTTTCATATTCATGTTTTCTTAATAATTAGAATTTTATATTTACACCTACTAAGAATGTTTGAGGACGAGGATAAGTTCCTACATCAACACCCTGGCCAAACGAATAAACATTGCTTACATCCTTTCCTGCTAAACCTACCTCTGGATCCATGCCATTATATTTAGTAAAGGTAAACAGATTTTCAACAGCTACATACAAACGGAATTGACTTAATTCTTTCCATTTAATTTGTTTGGCTAAATCATATCCAAGTGTTACATTCGAAATTCTTAAATAACTGCCATCATGAACATAAAGATCAGAGAATTGCGCCCAGTTGGCATTGTCTTGTGTTACGCGAGGAATCGAGTTTGAAGTTCCTTCACCATGCCAACGTCCTAGAATTTCTGTTGTCCAGTTACCAATAGAATTTGCTTGGTTACGATAGGATTGAACAATTTTATTTCCGGAAACACCATTTGCATTCACCGCAAAATCGAAATCTTTGTATTTACCTGAAACACTAAAACCAAACGTGTGATGCGGATTTGGATCGCCGATATTTGTTTTATCGGCTGCTGAAATTACTCCATCACCATTCACGTCTACATATTTCACATCGCCCGGTTGAGCATTTGGTTGAAGAGCCGTTCCGTTTTTACCTTTCCAGGCCGATACTTCTGCTTCATTCTGGAAGATTCCGGCAGTTTTATATCCCCAGAAATACCCGATTGGATTTCCGGCAGATGCGCGGAAGAATTCGGGTGAGTTGTCATACAAAAGCCCTGTATTACCATGTATGATACCATCTGCTGTAGGGATATTATTTACTTCGTTATGATTATAAGCATACGAACCGGTAACTGAATAACTGAAGTCTTTCCCAATATTATTGTTGTATGACAATTGAAGTTCTATCCCTTTGTTGGTAACATCTCCACCATTGATATATGGATTTGTAGGAACACCAGCAGTAGCAGGCAACGGAGCTGCAACCAACCAGTCTTTGGTTGTTTTGTCATATAAATCCAAGCTCAAATTTAAATGACTGTTCATGAACCGGGCATCAAAACCGAGATCGGATTGATACGAAGTTTCCCATTTTGTATTGGCTGTTCCAATTGATATAGGATATGCACCGGAAGTTAATGTGCTATTCGTATTCCCAAAATTATACTGAGCATTTGCCAAAGATACTAATGACAAGTAGTTAAATTTGGTGATATTATCATTCCCATTCGAACCCCAACTGGCACGCACTTTCAGAAAGTCCATCCAGTCCTTGGTTGATTCCATAAACGATTCGTTACTGGCTACCCAGCCGGCTGATACCGAAGGGAAATAACCCCATTGTTGTCCTTGGGCAAAATTTGTTGATCCATCAGCCCTCATCACCAAAGATGCCAAATAGGTTTCTTTGTAGTTGTAGTTAATACGACCAAAGAAAGATGCTTGTGAATAAACTGCTTCCTGATTACCTGTCAAAGAGATTTCATGAGTTATAGTTTGTGCATCAGCTGCTGCACTACTGGGACTCATGGTTATCGTTGTGAGGGTTGAATTACTCAAATAAGCATTGTCAAAGTTTCCAAATACAGTAGTTCCTTTATTAGTACCACTCATACTTACGCCTTGATATCTACGAACTGAACTACCGGCCAACACATCAAACTTATGATCATTAATATTGAACAAATAATTAATGGTATTATCCCAGTTCATAGTATAATTTTGTTTTGAACTTTGGGTAATAGCTTCGTAATTGTTATAGGCATAGATTGACAGCGCAGCATATACCGGAGTATAGCTATGATAGGCTTCAGAATAATAGTTCAATCCGAATGTCGACTTAATCTTCAAATTTTTAATGGGTTGAAGTTCAGCATATACATCGCCAACCAATGTCTGGGATTTCGTATTGTTCTGGTTTGTATATTGCATCATGGCATAAGGATTAGCATCAATGTTATCCGTGTATCCGGGATAGGTAGGAGAATTCGAACTATTCATATAGTTTCCATTGGCATCGTACATGGCCAGTAATGGACTTACCTGTAATGCACCCCGAAGTGAATTGCTGTATTGTCCGGCATCAGAAATACCTTTCTTGTTTATAAAAGAAAAGGTTAAATGTTGTCCGATTTTCAAAGCATCTCCATACATTCTGTGTTCTGTATTTGAGCGGAAGTTATACCGGTCGTAGTTCGATAGGTTTGTTCCTCCAATAATACCACCCTGTTGAGTATAGGATAACCCTAACGAATAATTGGAAGCTGCATTTCCACCATTAGCTGCCAGATTGTAGTTTTGGGTTGGAACGTTGCTGGATAACATTTGGTCTAACCAGTTTGTTCCTGTTCCAAATGCTGTAATTTGAGATGGGGTGAAAATGGCTGATTTCCCTGAATTGATAGCCGCTTCATTCTGAATCGTTGCATATTGTTGCGCATTCAGCATGTCGGTTTTACGAGCTACATTTTGGATGCCATAGTAAGCATCAAAGGAAATCTGACCACCCTTTTTACTCACAGAAGCACCACTTTTCGTAGTGATCAAAACCACACCATTCGCACCATTGATACCATAGATAGCACACGACGCAGCATCTTTCAATATGTCTATTGCTGCAATATCTGAATTGTTCAAATAGGTGATATCACCGGTGATCACTCCATCCACGACATACAATGGGTCAGCATTACCAACAGTTCCAACACCACGAATGTTTACTTTAAAACCTCCTCCGGGTTGACCTGAAGTAGATGTAATGTTCACTCCCGCCGTTTGTCCTTGTAAGGCTTGCATGGCATTTGTGGTACTTAGTTTCTGTAAATCTTCGCCTTTTACAGAAACAGTTGCACCAGTTACTAATTTTTTCTTCTGAACGCCATACCCAACTACAACAAGTTCATCCAACGAGTTTGAATTTTCGATTAAACGAATTGTTAGATGTGCACTGCTTACTTTTACTTCCTGCGTTGAGAAACCCACGTATGAGAACTTGAGTATTTCACCTGTTTTTACCTGAAGCGAAAAAGCTCCGTTAACGTCTGTGATAGTCCCCATCGTAGTGCCTTTGATCATGACGCTGACACCAATAAGTGGTTCACCGTTGGTTTCTGACATTACAGTTCCAGATACTTTCCCATCGGAATTCTGGGCAGATGCCAGTCCAAAAGAACATAGCATGGCCGCGAGGATTACATACTTGTTAAAAAGGGTTTTTACTCCCTTTGTAACGCATTGAATCACGTGATTTTCATTCATAATTCATTTTCATTTAAAGTTAATAATTTGTTGTCTTTATTTAATTGTATAGTTATTCTAATTTAATCGTTGTTTTAGCACCGCTATAGTGAACCGTTTTAAAATTTGTCAACTGGCTGTCAATTCCAACCGGCTCTTTAGGCCCAACAAGTACAAAATGGAAGTTCCGATCCTGAACCAATCCGGCAAAAGTGCCTTTCTGATCACTTATAGTAAGGGATTTATCTTGATTGTTGAACGTAAATTGAATCGAACTGAACGATCCTTTTTCATAATTGTAATTCACATTCTCATCTTCATACAATGTGAATGTACCATTTTTACCTGCATAAACATAAATAGTTAAATCGGTTTGTGGTTGGGTGGTGTTTTGAATCACTTGGCCAACCGGAAGAATGCTTCCGGCAGGAACATAAATCGGCATACGGTTGTAAGGCGCTGTAACGAGTTGTTTAATACCTCCCGGATTGAATTTACCATCATACAGGTTATACCAACCGTTATTTTCAGGGAAATAAACTTCACGTGAACGGGCCTTATAGTGGTAAACCGGACAAACCATCAGGTTGCAGCCAAACATATATTGATCACTGACATTGAGTACCTTTTTATCGCTTTCAAAGTCCATCATTAAAGGACGCATAATCGTAAAATCGTTGAAGTGGCTCATGCCGGCCAATGTATAGATATAGGGCATCAGGCGGTAACGGAGTTCGGTATAATACAACATGGCTTTATAGGCAGGATGTGTCTCCGGGGCGATATTCCACAATTCACGGTAAGGAGGCTGTCCATGTGAACGAAATAAAGGGACAAAAGCACCGAATTGATTCCAACGTACATTTAGTTCACGCCATTCGTTAAGGTCTTCCGATCCTTCAGTGGCCTTTTCGTACCGTTTCTCGACGCAGAAACCTCCGTCGTCCATGGTCCAATACGGATTTCCCGAAATGGAGAAGTTTAATCCTGCCGATATTTGTGCCTTCATATCCTCCCAACGGGTACCGATATCTCCACTCCAAATGGCAGCAGCATATTTTTGGGAGCCGGCAAACCCGGAACGGGTAAGTAAAAATACCCGATCATTATTATTTGTTGATCGTTGACCTTCGTAAATACCTTTTGCATTCATCAGTCCATAAGCGTTGAAGAATTCAGTCGATGAACCTGAAGCTGTTGGATTCATGAGTTTCTTACGATACTCCATGCTTGAATTTGAATTTATATCAGGTTCCGAGGCATCCATCCACCAGGCATCAAAGTGTTTGTTGTACAAGTGATCATTCATTTGTTTCCAGAATAACTCACGTGCCCCCTGGCTATAGGCATCATAAAAAGAACCTATGTAACCATTCCCAATCCAGTCGCGAATACTGTCGGTAATTGCTTTCTTATACATCCAATCATTCCTGGCAAATCCTTTAAAATGATTCGTGTTCTCATAGAATTTTGGCCAAACGGAAATCATGATCCTTGCAGAAGAATCGTGTACTTCCTTGACCATTGCTTCAGGATTTGGATATCGTTGTGAGTCAAATTCATGGCTTCCCCAGGCATCCTGTTTCCAGTAAGACCAATCCTGAACAATATTATCAATCGGAATCTGACGATGACGAAATTCACGTAGTGTACTCAGCAACTCTTCCTGTGTTTTATACCGTTCCCGGCTTTGCCAAAAACCCATCGCCCATTTAGGCATAACCTGTGCTTTACCGGTAATGAATCGATAACCGCTGACTACCTGATCCGGAGTATTCCCACGTATGAAATAATAATCAAGTTGTTTTCCCATTTCTGACCAAAGCGATAATTTGGTTTGTTCTTTCTCTGGTACCGGGCTAAGGGCTTTTAAACTAATATAGGATACTCCGCCATCAGGCATCCATTCTATTCTTAATTTGTGTTTTGTTTCTGCCTTCAGGTTGGCTGTGAATTTATAGCTGTTCGGATTCCAAGCAGTCCGCCACCGTTCTGCGACTACCAGGCTATCATCTAAATAAACTTTGGTATAACCGGCATAATACAGGATAAAGTGGAATAGTCCGCTTTCCTTGGGCTGAATTTTTCCTTCCCAGGTAATGGCAGCATTGTTAAAAGGGAAATCTTTTGGAAAGTCAGTTACAGATTCAAGATTTTCATAATCAATTTTACTCTCTTGACGTTCCACAAAAATGTTTTTAGGATCTTTGTTGATCATATAGATAGCAGAGAGTCCACCTTGTTTTCCATTTTTATCGAATAAATTGAATTGATCCAGGTTGGCATATTCACGTGGATCGCCGAAACGGGTCAGGGAATAATTATCCCAGAGAATCCCATAGTTTTTATTGGAGACAATGAAAGGAACTGAAACCTTGGTGTTGTACTGGTATAATACTTCGTTTTTTCCCTTGTAGTTAAATTCGTCCGATTGATGTTGACCCAGACCATAAAAGGCCTCATCGGAAGGGGATTCGAAGATCTGACGGAAAGTGTAACCGGAGTGACCATCAACCTGGATGGGATTGAACGTTTTTCCTCCACCCTGTTGTTCCTGAAGAAGAATATCCCCTTTTAAATCGGTAAACCTGATTTCACCTGTTTTTAAAGAAACAATTGCTTTGGTAGTTTCGGTCTGAAGAATAATATGATCATCTGCTTCCGTCACTTTCCAGTTTTCATTTGAAATAGGAGAGTAGGAGGCAATTAAACTGGGAACTTCGGAAAGATTTTTTGAGGGGGAAGCTATAACATGTATAATGTCATTGTTCACGATTTGAAGACGAATGGTATGTACTTCGTCGAGTGAAGTTTGTTTTAAAGAAATAAGGACTCCATTGGTTATTTTTTGATAATTAGCACAGTTGCAACCGACCAATGTTGCAAAAATCAAAAATAACACCACTAACTTGTACCTGATCATAGTATATATCTGTTTTAGAATTGAATTTATTCCGTATTTAAGGCTGTACAAATATACATTCTTGAAATGTTATTAATAGGGAAGGATGTTTTTATAGTTGGTTTCATATGATAACCGATGGGGGTTAAATGTTTTCGGATAGGGAGCCTAATGATAACTACGATCCAGATGTGGCAAAAAGAGCCAATTAATTCATATATTTGTCTATTCAAAACTAATACTTTCCGTTTTTATGAAAAAATACTTGCTGGCTTTTGCAATCTGCATCACCCTCGGTATTCAAGCCGAAACCTATAATTTTGCCCGGTTGGATAATACATTCGGCCTTTCCAATAACCAGATTATATGTTTTTTAAAAGATAGCCGGGGTTTTATGTGGATTGGTACAAATTTCGGGCTTAACCGGTATGATGGATATCATGTAAAGGTTTACAAGTCCATTAAGAATGACAATACCAGTTTGATATACAATTCCATTACGCGCATTCAGGAAGATAAAACTGGAAACCTGTGGATAACCGGCAACCCAGATTATAATGTGTACGATGTTCGAACTGAAAAGTTCAACCGGAAGATCTCCACCTATCTTGCTCCTCTGGGGATTCACTTTACTCCGGCAATTGTAGAAATTGACCCGCAAAAGAATTATTATTTATATAAATCCAATGATGGTATCTATAAATATGATTTTTCAACAAAAAAATTACTCCATTTTAAGCAATCAACAGACGTTAACACCTTAAGTCAGGGAGTCATTACCAGTATCCGGCCGGATCATGGCTTCTTCTGGGTACTTTTTCAATCGGGACTCCTAGAAAGGGTAAATGAAAAAACGAACTCAATAGATTTCCGCAATCGTTTTGTACTGGAAAATTCAGTCGGTTCCTCAATCTCTAAAAATCTCTTTATTGATTCTGAGGGATCTCCCTGGGTGTTTCCGGGTATGGGTGATAAGGGAGCTCTTTATTTTGATATGGGTAAAGGCCAATGGAAGTTTTTTGGGAATGATAAAAAAGAATTCCGTAATCAAACGGATATTTTTATATCCTCCAATTTTGTGCGTGACGTAGCACAGGATGATAGAGGCAGCATCTGGTTAGCCACCGATCATGGTGGTGTTGACATTTATGATAAGAAAACAAATGGTATCACCGTACTTCGAAATGATCCGTTAAATCCGAACTCATTAAGTCAAAACTCTGCTATTAGCCTGTATTATGATAATACAGGGATCATGTGGGTGGGAACCTATAAAAACGGTGCCTCCTATTATCATTCAGGAATGTTTAAATTCGATAAATCGCCCTTGTTTTTTTATAATAACCCAGATCTTGAAAACAAGGATTGTAACTCCCTTTGTGAAGATCATGCCGGAAACCTATGGATTGGCACCAATGGCAGCGGTGTGCTGAAATGGGACAAGAAGACCCAAAGTTTTAGGCTTTTCAGGAACCAAAAAGAAAATCCGGCCAGTATTTCATCCGATATAGTAATTTCAATGCTCGAAGATAAAAAAGGAACCATGTGGTTTGGAACGTACCTTGGCGGATTGAATAATTTGGTGGGTGACCGTTTCTATCGTTATGAACCGGAAATAAATAATCCGAATTCACTTTCCAATAAAAGTGTCTATGGTTTGATGGAAGACCATCAACATAATCTTTGGATTGGTACCCTCGGTGGAGGTGTGGATGAACTGGACAAATCACGAAGAATTTTCAGTCATCATTCTTTAAACAATATGAAAGGGATGACTTCGAATTACATTCTATCCGTGTATTCCAAGGATTCATCATTGGTCTATCTGTGCACTTCCATAGGTATAAACCTGTTGAATACTGCTACAAACTCCATTACTCCGTTATTTAAAAATAATTTTCAACAGAATAAACTTTCAGAGTTAATTAGTTACAATACCTTAGTCGACAGACGAAACCAATTGTGGATTGCTACCGACAACGGCATCAATGTTTACAACCCCGATAAAAATACCATCAATTTTATCAATAAATCCAGCGGCCTATCCAGTGATCAGGTGGTGTCGTTAGTGGAGGACAATGCTGGAAATGTTTGGGCAGGGACTCGAAATGGCATGGACTGTATCTATTGTACTACCAATTCAGTGACTCGTCAATGTGAATACTCGGTGGTGTCATTTGACGAAAATGATGGGTTGTTGAGCTCCATTTTCAACCAGAACGCAGTGTTTAAAAATAAGCAGGGTAAAATTTTCATAGGTTGTACCAAGGGATATACCGTTTTTGATCCGCAAAAGATACTCTTCAATACTATAGTGCCACAGCCCCGTTTTACCGGTTTGCTGATCGGCAATGATGAAATACTGCCGGGTACGAAGTTTAAAAACAGAATTATCATGGATGCTTCCATTACACATAAAAATAGAATTGTATTGCATTATGACGAAAAGAACTTTACGGTGAATTTCTCGGCATTGAGTTATATCCATCCTGAAAAGAACCGGTATCGGTATAAACTCAAGGGCTTTGACGAAGAATGGATAGATACTAAGACAGGCCCGGGATCAGCCTCTTACTCCAATCTGAATCAGGGAACCTATCAGTTAATTGTCTATGCCAGTAACAACGACAATATCTGGAGTGTCAAACCCCTCATTCTCGAAATTGTCATTCAACCACCGTTTTGGTTTAGCTGGTGGGCCTATGTTCTGTATTTTGTGCTGGTAATCATATTCTTATGGAATATAGTCAATTACAACTTGCTGAAACAAAAACGGAAATTTGAGGATGAACAACATGTTCGGGAAGCTAAGCAGTTGCATGAAATTGATGAAATGAAATTCAGGTTCTTTACTAATATCAGCCATGAATTCAGGACTCCGCTCACGTTAATTATCAATCCTGTTGAAAAACTGCTGCATGAATCAACATCTGAAGAAGAAAAGTCTTTGCTCTCCATCATTCAACGGAATGCGTACGGGTTATTGGAACTGGTCAATCAATTGCTCGATTTTCGAAAGCTTGATGTGCAGAAAGATTCGTTAAATATCTCTGTGGGTGATGTGGTGGCTTTTATTAAAGATATCTGTTATTCCTTTACCGAATTGGCAAACCGTAAGTCGATCAATTTCTCTTTTTCAACCTCTGTGTCGGAACTGAGAATAGAATTTGATCCTGATAAGATGAGGAAGATTGTTTCAAACCTTCTTTCTAATGCGTTTAAATTCACACCCAGCCAAGGGAAAATAGATGTCACTATTGGACTGATTCAACAACTGAATGAAGATAAACAGCTGTTGAAGATTACTGTCTCTGATACCGGAATAGGGATTCCTGCCAAAGATCTGGAGCAGATATTCGAACGGTTCTACCGGGTAGAGAATCCGGAGAATGGCCATCAAACCGGTACCGGGGTTGGTCTTCATATTGTAAGCGAGTATGTCAGACTGCATCAGGGTGATATCGGCGTGGAGAGCATATTAGGGAAAGGTTCCATTTTCACGTTCACTATTCCGGCTAACCAGCATTTGCAGGCAGAAATAATCACTCAAAGTTTATCTGATAATATTATCCTTGAAGAACAGACACCCGAAGAGGAAGCAGTGATCGAAGATCATCGCAAGAAATTACCGCTCATGCTCATTGTTGATGATAATGAAGATTTTCGCAATTTTATAGCAGCGCTCTTTACAGAAAATTACAGGATTCTCAAAGCCGAAGATGGCGAAATAGCCTATCAGATGATCCTGGATAAAATGCCCGACCTGATTATCTGTGATGTGATGATGCCCAAAATGGATGGTTTTGAATTATGTAGGATGGTGAAACAGGATATTCGTATCTCACATATTCCCATTATTTTACTGACGGCAAAAGCCGGTGATGAAAACAAATACAAAGGCTTGGAGGCCGGAGCCGAAGATTATATTGCCAAGCCTTTTAACATGGATATGCTTTCGCTAAAAGTCGCCCGGATCGTTGAACGACAGAAGAAAACCCGCGACCAGTTTAAAAGTAAAGTTGATATTACCACGAGTGAAGTGGCGATAACCTCCATGGATGAGAAGTTTGTCAGGAAAGCGGTTACATTGGTGGAAACCAACATTTCAAGCAGTGAATTCCTGGTGGAGGACCTATGCCGTGAAATGGGAATGAGCCGGGTTTATTTCTATAAAAAGATTCTTTCCCTGACGGATAAGACCCCTTCGGAATTTATCCGCTTTATCCGCTTGAAACGGGCTGCTGAATTGCTGGAAAAGAGCCAGTTGTTTGTCAATGAAGTCGCTTTTCAGGTTGGTTTCAACGATCCTAAGTATTTTCGTAAATACTTCAAGACCGAATTCGGGGTTAGCCCAAATGAATACAAGAAAAAGTTTATCGATTCATAAGGAGATCTAACTTTCCGTTTTCTGAGTTGTTTAATCCTGTTGTACTTCTGTTTTTTGCACTCCTGACATTTGCTTTAGGGTCTATCAATTGGGATTCGCGATTTCCAGTTCGCGGTCTTAATTCATTATCCAATACCAATTGAGATTCATGATCGTTTTTTGCAATGGAATAAATTCCATTGTTACAATATCAGTCGTTCCTATGGAACTCTTAGAAAAAAACGGGAGAGAATTGTTAGTTTAAACCCTTTTCCGGTATGATTTCTTCACTGCCCATTCGTTACCCAATCACTATGTGTTCTATACCGTGACTATGATAACCAAGGGATAACCAAGGGATAACCAAGGGATAACCCACATATAACATATACTTATTTAGATATGGATTATCCCTTGGTCACTCCTGGATAATATCTGATTCAGCCATAGTTTGAATAAAAGACAGTGGCGAATAGGTAGTGATTGGGTAGCGAATGGGCAGTGGAGTGATCTAACGGAATGGAAAGGTGTCAGAAGATAGAAACAAGGAGCAGTCTGGAAAGGTGAAAGTGCAGGTCACTTTTGCTGGAAATGATGGAGGAATGAAGGACTCAATTTGGAGGCATTGAAGGGAAGACTTTATTTGGAGGGAACTTTTACCGACCCCGTCGAGAAAACCGACGGGTTCGTGGTGAGGAATTCGGAGGGGAAAAAACAATTCAACCCCCAATCAGAAACATCCTGTTCGGTTTACTGATTTGAAAACATCTATTTTTGTACCGTTGACAAACTTAAACCAAATCATGAAAATCACGCCACTCACTATACTACTCATCTACTTGCTGGTGCAGTTTTCTGTACATGCCCAAACGACCTATCCGTTCCAAAATACTACCCTGACTGATAATCAACGGCTCGATAACCTCTTATCCCTGATGACCCTGGACGAAAAAGTCGATGCCCTTTCCACCAACCTGGGTGTTCCGCGCCTGGGGATAAAGGATACCGGACATTCCGAAGGGTTGCACGGCATGGCGCTCGGGGGACCGGCAAACTGGGGCGATTTTAGCAACAAAACAAATCCTAAAACTTATCCGACCACCATCTTCCCGCAATCGTACGGACTGGGTGAGACATGGGATCCCGGTCTCATTCAACAGGTTGCCGGCATAGAAGCTACCGAAGTCAGGTTTTATACCCAGAACCCAATTCTGCATAAAGGCGGCATGGTGATGCGTGCCCCGAATGCCGACCTGGCTCGTGACCCGCGTTGGGGACGTACTGAAGAAAGTTACGGCGAGGATGCTTTCCTGGGTTCACGCCTGACGGTGGCATTTATTAAAGGCCTGCAAGGCGATAACCCGAAATATTGGAAATCGGCATCCCTGATGAAACATTTCATGGCTAATAGCAACGAAGATGGGCGCGACTCCTCTTCTTCCAATTTCGACGAAAGGCTTTTCAGGGAGTATTATTCCTTCCCGTTTTATAAAGGTATTACCGAAGGGGGTTCGCGGGCATTTATGGCTTCGTACAATGCCTGGAACGGTGTGCCGATGGTCATCAACCCGCTGTTGAAAAACGTGACACGCGACGAATGGGGCAATAACGGCATTATCTGTACCGATGGGGGTGCGCTGAAACTGCTGGTCGATTCGCACAAGGCTTTTAAGACATTAACCGAAGGGGCAGCCGCCATCGTAAAAGCATCGGTCGGTCAATTTTTGGACACCTTCAGGCCTTCCATTTGTGAGGCGTTAAAAACAGGATTGTTGACAGAAAAAGATATTGACAACGCCATTCGTGGTAATTTTTACGTGGCATTACGCCTGGGATTGCTGGATGTCGATCAGTCAAAAGTTCCATATGCCGGCATTGGAGTGACCGATACCATTTCTCCCTGGACAAAACCTGAAACAAAAGCCTTTGTACGGAAGGTCACCGCAAAATCGGTGGTGCTGCTCAAGAATTCAACCGGGTTATTGCCTTTAGACATCCTTAAAATCAAATCCATCGCGGTGATCGGACCCCGTGCCAATGAAGTGCTGCTCGACTGGTACAGCGGAACACCTGCGTATGTTGTTACTATACTGCAGGGAATCAGGAATGCGGTGGGCAAGGATGTTGTAGTCTACTATGCCCCTTCCGACGACATGGACAACGCCACGATGGCAGCTCATAAAGCCGATGTGGCCGTTGTGTGCGTAGGAAATCACCCGTACGGGACAGACGCCCGATGGATGGTTTCACCCGTACCCAGTGATGGCCGAGAAGGAGTGGATCGCAAGGCACTCACCCTGGAACAGGAGGATCTGGTAAAAGTAGTGTTGCAGGCCAATCCGAAAACAGTCATGGTTCTGGTGAGCAGTTTCCCGTTTGCCATCAACTGGTCGCAGGAACATGTGCCGGCTATTTTGCACGTTACCAACAGCAGTCAGGAATTGGGCAACGGCTTGGCGGACGTTCTCTTTGGGAAAGTTAACCCGGCGGGACGGACCACGCAAACCTGGGTAAAATGCATTACCGACCTGCCCCCGATGATGGATTACGATATCCGCCACGGCCGTACCTATCAATATTTCAAAGGCATTCCACTGTATCCGTTCGGGTTCGGATTGAGCTATACCACCTTTTCCTATTCAGGACTTAAAACATCCAAACCAAAACTTTGTGATTCCATTACGGTATCGATCAACATAAAAAACACAGGGATGCGGGATGGGGATGAGGTCGTTCAGCTTTATATATCCTTTCCGGATTCGAAAGTAGAACGCCCCATCAAACAACTGAAAGGTTTCAAACGGGTATTTATCCCGGCAGGGGCAACCGTGAAAGTGGAAATACCCCTCAAGGCAACTGATCTGGCATATTGGAACGTTGAAAAGCATGCTTTCATCGTTGAAAAGGGGAAAGTGATACTGATGTTGGGGAGTTCATCGGAAGATAGACCCCTAACCCCTGAAGGGGGAATCAGAAAATCGTTGATGCTTTCAGTAGCAATGAAATAAGTAAAAGATCGGATACTAAATTTTTCTTGACGCTGTCAGGTGCAAGCACGCTGACAGGTCTCATTACAAACCTGACAGCGTCGAAGACCTGTCAGCGTTAAAAAATAAACGAAAAAATAAACGAAAACGAAAACAAATCTTAAACAGATTACACCATGAAAAATCATTTATTTTCAGCCATGATGCTACTTGCCTGCACTTGCCTGCAACCGTCTATGGCGCAAGAAAAACGAATACTGGGCGAACCGGTCGATATGAGCCTTGACTTTAAGGATTTCCACAACACCTTTTTCTTTGCCGATAAGTTGGCATCGTTCGATCCGGCAACAGCCAAAGGAAAGATCAGTTGGAAACGCAGTTCACTGTATACCCGTCAGGCCTTTGATGTGAACACGATCCTACCGAAGGATTTGCCGATGCTTGACTTCCCCGGCCCTGCCTATGAACAAAACCCTGAACTGGGCTTTACAGTTGATTTTATTACCCCCAGGACCGTCCGTATCAGGATGCTGACAACACCGGTTGTTCCGAAACCATTCGATTCACCGATGTTGGTGAAAGAACCCGGAAAGGATACATCGTGGAAATATGCCAAAACAACAGCAGGTTACAGTTATACCAGTGCTTACGGGAAACTGCTGATTGAAGAGAATCCATTCAGGATCGTGTTGAAGGATGCTAAAGGCAACCGTCTGACAGACACATGGCGATGGGCGGACAATGATTCGTCACAGGTGAAGATACTGCCCTTTAATTTTATCAAGAAAGGGTTGGACAACAGCCGTGAAATAAATCCTGTTTTCTCGTTATCACCGAATGAAAAGATATTCGGTTGCGGCGAGTCGTTCACCAAACTGGACAAACGGGGTCAGAAAGTAAACCTCTATGTGACCGATCCGCAAGGACCCGAGACGGACCAGATGTACAAGCCTATACCCTTCTTTATGAGTAACCGCGGCTACGGCATGTTCATGCATACTTCCGCTCCGGTGACCTGCGACTTTGGAAATACCTATGTGGGAGCCAACAAACTCTTTATGGGCGATGAAGCATTGGATTTGTTCGTTTTCATCGGTGAACCGAAAGATATTTTGAACGAATATACCGAAATTACCGGAAAGGCTTCCATGCCTCCACTATGGTCATTTGGAACCTGGATGAGCCGCATTACCTACTTCGAACAAAAGGAAGGATACGAAGTCGCCGCCAAATTACGGGAATATAAGATACCCTCGGATGTGATACATTTCGATACCGGATGGTTTGAAAACGACTGGCAGTGCGACTATAAATTCTCACCCTCGCGCTTCAGTAATCCTCAAAAGATGATCAATGACCTGAAAAAGGATGGCTTTCACATTTCGCTGTGGCAATTGCCCTATTTCACGCCCAAGAATAAGTATTTTACCGAAATTATCGACAAGAACCTGAATGTCAAGAACAGCAAGGGCGAGATGCCGTATGAAGATGCCGTCCTCGACTTCTCGAACCCAACTACCGTAAAATGGTATCAGGATAAACTGTCCGGATTGTTGAAAATGGGCGTGGGGGCTATCAAGGTTGACTTTGGCGAGGCAGCTCCCCTCGATGGAACCTATGCTTCCGGCCGCGGTGGGTGGTACGAACATAACCTTTACCCGTTGCGCTACAACAAGGCCGTTGCGGAAATTACCAAAGCTACCAACAACGAAAACATTATCTGGGCGCGTAGTGCGTGGGCCGGAAGCCAGCGTTATCCCCTGCACTGGGGTGGAGATGCTGCCAATAAGGATATTGCCATGGAATCGGAATTACGCGGCGGCCTGTCGTTTGGCTTGAGCGGATTCTCATTCTGGAGCCATGATATTGGAGGCTTCGTAAAAACTTCGCCCGAAAGCCTGTACCGCCGGTGGTTGCCATTCGGCTTCCTGACTTCGCATAGCCGGGCACATGGTGCACCTCCCAAGGAACCTTGGTTATACAATGAAAGTTTCGTGAAGGCTTTCCGTGAGTCGGCTGAAATGAAATACAAATTGATGCCCTATGTGTATGCCCAGGCAAAAAGCTGTACCGAAAAGGGATTGCCCATGGTGCGTGCGTTGTTTGTTGAATTCCCCAATGACCCGGGAGCCTGGACAGTGGATGATGCCTATTTGTTTGGATCGGATATTTATGTGGCACCCTTAATGGAAAACACCAAGGGCCGACCCGTCTATTTGCCGGGCGGGAAATGGATCGATTATCAATCGGGCAAAACCTACAACCGTGGCTGGAATGATATTGAAGCAGGAGAAATCCCCTGTATCATTTTAGTTCGTGATGGGGCTGTCATCCCTCATGCCAAATTAGCCCAATCCACCGATAAAATTGACTGGTCGAACTTGGATTTAAATGTTTATGGTGATCAACCGGTAGCCAAAGGGCTGGTGTGCCTGCCTTCGGATAATAAACTGGTGGAAGTGAAACTGACCAAAAATAGTACGGGATACCAGGTCGATAAAGGAACAATTGCCGGAGTGAACTACCTTGTAAAATGATTGATAAAAATTAAAACGCTGATGAACGCAGATTAGGCAGAATATTCGAAAAATACATACCTAATATACCAAACTAGAATAAACTATGAACAAGATTGTAATTTTAATAGTGCTCCTTTTTTTGACTTGCACTACCAAGGCTCAGTATCAAACAAGTACCAATAGTAAAGGAGCCGGGTATTATGCAAATCCCATTTTTGCAGGAGATTATCCTGATCCTAGTATCCTGCGTGATGGTGATACCTACTACATGGTTCATTCATCGTTTGAATATTATCCAGGCTTGTTAATTTGGAAATCAAAAGATTTAATCAATTGGACACCTGTGACAAGTGCCTTGCATAAATATGTCGGTTCGGTTTGGGCCCCTGATTTAGTGAAATATAAAAACAAGTATTATATCTATTTCCCTGCTAATGATAAGAATTATGTTGTATCTGCCAGTTCAATTGATGGTTCCTGGAGCGACCCGATAGAATTAAAAGTGGAAGGAATCGACCCGGGTCATGTCGTTGATGAAAATGGTAAACGTTATTTATATTTTAGCAGTGGCAGTTATGTTCCATTATCTGATGATGGACTCACAGTTGCGGGAGAACTGAAGCATACCTATAATGGATGGCAGATTCCTCGCAGCTGGACTATTGAGCTTTTTGCGTTGGAAGGTCCAAAACTCGTAAAACATGGTGATTATTATTATCTGACTGTTGCCGAAGGGGGAACAGCAGGTCCTGCCACCAGTCACATGGTAATTTCTGCCCGTTCAAAATCTCCTTTTGGCCCTTGGGAGAATTCCCCCTATAACCCCATTGTAAGAACCCAAAGCCGTTCGGAAAAATGGTGGTCGAAAGGCCATGGTACTTTATTTGAAGATACAAAAGGAAGCTGGTGGTTGTTGTTTCACGGATATGAAAAAGACTATTCTAATATGGGACGTCAAACGCTTCTTCAACAGGTGGAGTGGACAAAAGACGGATGGTATAAAACCCCTGACAGCGTTAAAACAGATGAACCACTCAAACGACCTGTGGGAGTTGTATCAGAAGCTGCCTATTCGTTGAATGATGACTTTAGTGGGAAATCATTAAACCCGACCTGGAAATTCTTTCAGGAATACGATACAACCCGGTTTCATTTCATGGATAAGTCTTTGCTTATTAAAGGGAAAGGAAAAAACATTGGAAATTGCTCCCCCTTGTTATGCATTGCTTCAGATCATTCTTATACAGCAGAAGTAGAGATGGATATCGAAGGAAATGCCGTTGGAGGTTTAGTCCTTTTTTATAACAACAATTGTTTTACGGGAATTTTAGCGGATAGTGAGAATATCTTAGCGAATCTTCGGGGATGGCAATTCCCGACAGAGAAAAATGTGATTAAGAAACATGTTTTCCTTAAACTAAAGAATATTGAAAGCACGGTGGATATGTATTATAGTACTGATGGCGTGAATTGGAACAAGATTGAGAGTTCGGTGGAAGTATCTTCGATGAATCATAATGCACTCAGCGGATTTTTAAGTTTGAGAATCGGCCTTTGTTCCATTGGGGAAGGAAGTGTGAAGTTTAGAAACTTCATTTACAAACCGATTAAATAAATGAGTATTGCTGAATATGCCGGACGAAATATAAAACGGATAAATAATTAAACTAAGGGTATAATTAAAACTTAAAATGAAAGCAAAACACTTTATTGCCATTCTTGGGAGCCTTTTTATAGGGTGTGTAGTGGCACAAAACGAATCTAACAATATACCAGCTTTATCGGAACGGGTAATCAGTGCTGACTATCATAAAGTGAAAGGACCCTTCAACACCATGTTCAAGGAATGCATTGGTGCAGGCCGTGCCAACGAAGGCTTGCGGGCTGACTGGCAACAACAACTGGCCTATGTCAAGAAAGAATGCGACTTCAGGTATATCCGCATGCACGGACTATTGTGTGATGATATGGGCGTGTACAGGGAAGACAAAAACGGGAATCCCGAATATAATTACCAGTATATTGATGCTTTATTTGATTATCTCCAACGTATCGGGATAAAGCCGTTTGTGGAGTTGGGATTTATGCCTTCTGCACTGGCAAGCGGATCCCAAACCATTTTTTGGTGGAGAGGGAATGTTACCCCACCAAAAGATTATACCAAATGGGCGGATTTGATTCGTAACCTGACTCTCCATTTTACCGAACGGTACGGATCAAATGAAGTCAAAACATGGTATTTTGAGGTTTGGAATGAACCGAATTTATCACCAGGATTTTGGAGCGGAACACAGGCAGACTATTTTAAATTGTATACCTATTCGGCGAATGCTATTAAAAGCGTTAACAAAGAGTATCGTGTAGGTGGTCCCGCTACGGCAGGTGCTGCTTGGGTTCCGGAAATGATTGACTTCTGCAGTAAGAATGCTGTTCAGCTTGATTTCATTAGCACACACACCTATGGAGTAAAGCAGGGTTATCTGGATGAATACGGGAATTCCGGCACCGTACTGAGTAAGGACCCTATGGCTGTCAGCGGTGATATCCTGAACTCCCGGAAACAAATAGCAGGTTCCGAAATGCCTAACCTGCAGCTTCATTATACCGAATGGAGTTCCTCCTATACCCCGACGGATCCTATTCACGACAGTTATCATCAGGCTGCCTATGTGCTGCAAAAGATCAAGCAAGTGGGAAATGCCGCCAACTCAATGTCATATTGGGTATTTACCGATATATTTGAAGAAGCCGGTCCACGCTTTACACCCTTTCACGGAGGATTCGGATTGTTGAATACGGAAGGTATCAACAAACCGGCCTTTTACTCTTACAGGTTTATGAATCAGCTGGGAGATAAAGAGTTGGTAAATACCGATAGCTGTTCGTGGGCTTGTAAAAATGCACACGGCATCCAGGTATTACTCTGGGATTTCACGAATACACACCCCGGCGATTCTGTCAATAACCAGATGTACTATATCCGCGATTTACCGGCAAAATCGAAAGGAAAAGTAAAAGTCACTCTATCAGGCATGCCGGCTGGAATGTATACGCTGGAGATCTATCAAGTGGGTTACCGGGTTAACGATGCCTATTCCACGTACCTTTCCATGAACAAACCCGGGCAACTGACAAGACAACAGGTGTATCTGATCAAGAAACAAAATGATGGTTCACCGCTTTCAACTGAGATAATCACCGTAAAAGAGAAGACTGCATTTATAAAAGAGCTGAATTTCCGCGAAAATGATGTGTACTTTTTGAATCTGATTAAGCAATAAGAAAAATAATTACAGATGAAGTTTCTTCTTCAAATCATAATGTCCTCACGGGATTTTTTAAGTTTACGACTTAGACTTTGTTCAATGGGTGATGGTAAAAGTTATTCTCAAAAACCTCCTGTATGAACCCGTAAAATAAAATAGCAGAATAATGAAAAATTCATATCTCTTAGTTCTCTTGTCCATATTGTTACTGGGCAGTTGCTCCGACAAAGTACTTAGAATAGCTTGCGTTGGTGACAGTATAACCGAAGGATACGGACTTGCGGTGCAAAGCAAAACCAGTTATCCTGTCATGCTCGATAGTATCCTTGGCTCAAAATACTCAGTGCTGAATAGCGGTAGAAGTGCCACTACACTTCAAAAGAAAGGAGATTTCCCGTATTGGATTTGTAAGGAATTCTCGAATGTCTTCGTATATAAACCGAATATCATTATTATCAAATTAGGAACAAACGACACGAAACCTCAAAACTGGCATGCTGATAAATACGAGCAGGATTATCAGGCAATGATTGATACATTTAAAACGATTTCATCGAATGCGAAAATTTATGTATGCCTGCCTGTTCCGGTATTTAAAACCAAATGGGGAATCAATGACTCTACCGTAGTACATGGCATTATTCCTATTCTGGAAAAACTTGCCGCAAAGAATAACTTGCCGGTTATTGATTTGTATCATGGAATGATTACTCAAGGAGGTGATTTCCAGGATAGCATTCACCCAAACGAGAAAGCAGCGAAAGTGATGGCGGGACTCATTGCTGCAAAGGTTACAAAAAAATAGACTTATGAAACTGAAATTATATATCGTATTATTTCTTTCGTTGAGTATTGCTGTTTCTGCACAAGTGTCCATTCCAAAAGTATTCAGCAGTCATATGGTCTTGCAACGTGGCATTGAAATTCCGATTTGGGGAAAAGCCATACCGGGAACTGAGATTACGGTTCAGCTGGGCAATCAACAAGTTAAAGCAGTCGCTGGTGACTCCGGCAACTGGAAGTTGCATTTACCGGTATTCAAAGCCGGCGGACCCTATCGGCTGGTTGTTTTCGAGTCGGCAGCACCCCTGAAAAGAATGGTCTATGAGGATGTGTTGATCGGCGATGTCTGGTTAGCATCCGGTCAATCGAATATGGAACTACAGGTTCAGCAGGCTAACAATGCAAAAACAGAAATACAAAAGGCCGATTATCCGGAGATTCGTTTCTTCATTGTTCCCCATAAAAAAAGCGTAAAACCTGAATCCGAACTTTCAGGAGGCTCGTGGGAAGTGTGTGATTCGGCAAGCATAAAGACTGTATCCGCCGTGGCCTATTATTTTGCGCGTAAAATACACACTGAAAAGAACGTACCGATAGGAATTTTACAGGCCACCTGGGGTGGTACCCCTGTAGAAGCCTGGACCAGCCGGGAAATGCTGTTATCATCCCCCATTACGCATCAGGTAATTCTTCAGAATGATGTGGTCACCGAAAATGACTTTCTCACCGACAGCCTCCATCTGCTCAGGTTTTGGGATATCGTCTATAAGCCCCAAAACAATACCGATAAAACAATCAACCAGCCGTCTTATGATGATTCAACATGGCCGGATGTGACTATGCCTTCCGTACTTAAAACTTCAGGAATGACGTATTACGAAGGCATGGTTTGGCTGCGTAAATCGATAGATATTCCTGAGAGTTTCACTTCAAAGGCTATCACCTTGAATTTGGGACATCCGGAGATGAATTATTCGGTCTATTTCAACGGCAATGAGATTTGTAAGACAATCTGGAATGCAAATGCCACTCATTCCTATTCCATCCCGGGAAAGTTTATACATCCCGGGAAAAACTTCCTCTCGGTGCGGATGGCTTATCTTTGGGGAGGTGGAGGCTTCAACCCGCCAGCAGGGGAAATGTATTTCTCCGATGGAACTACGAAACTGACTTTAGCAGGTGAATGGAAATACAGGAAGGACCTGGAACCAACACTATCTGTTATTCACAATTATCATTATTATCCCGGCTTTTTATTCAACGCCATGATCCATCCGGTAATTCCGTATGGTTTAAAAGGATTTATATGGTACCAGGGTGAAGCGAATGATACCTTGGCCTATAATTACCGCACCCTGTTCCCCCTGCTGATCCAGGACTGGAGGGTTCGATGGCAACAGGGTTACCTGCCTTTCCTGTATGTTCAGTTGCCAAATTATAAGAAAAGACAACCGGAACCCATGGAAAGTGACTGGGCGGAGTTGCGCGAAGCGCAAGCCATGGCATTAAACCAGCCCAATACGGGCATGGCCTGTGCTGTTGATTTGGGGGAAGCGGAAACGATCCATCCGACCAATAAACAGGAGGTAGGTTCAAGATTGGCTGTCCTGGCAGAAAAGATAGCTTACGGGGAAAATATCCTTGCTTCAGGACCTTTATTCAGCTGCTATAAAATAGAAGGCAATCAGGTCAGGATATTCTTTTCAGACACTGGATCCGGATTGAAGACTACCGACAATTCAGCACCGAGAACCTTTACAATTGCAGGGGCAGATAAGAAGTTTTACAATGCCACGGCATTCATTCAACACAATGAAATCATTGTAAGTTCGTACAAAGTGCCAAATCCTGTAGCTGTGCGCTATGCCTGGAGCGATAATCCGGATTGTAACCTGATCAATTTAGAAGGATTTCCGGTAGTTCCATTTCGTACGGATAGTTGGAAAGGAGTCACAGAAAAATAATTGGAATCTTTTAAAATGGACTCAATCCAACAAGTGATGCAAATCAATTAGGAACCAGATAAATTGATGGTGTAATTTTTAATGTTAATTCGTATATTTGCATCAATTATACGAAAGAGGATCAATACACCGTGAAGACTTTATACTCAATATCTCTCACGTTATAGCATTTTATTTAAAACCTACGAATCAAATCTTATTATCGAAAAATGAAGAAAGTCGTATTGGCAGCCACCTGTTTCACCTTCTTTTTTGGAAGCATTATCCATGCCCAATCCGACCATGTCCTCTGGTACAATCAACCGGCCACTTATTTTGAGGAGAGCCTTGTACTTGGAAATGGGAGAATGGGAGCATCGGTATTCGGTGGCTTGGACTCAGACAAGATATTCCTGAATGATGCCACTTTGTGGTCGGGCGAACCGGTCAATGCCAATATGTCCCCGGAAGCGTATAAAAATCTTCCAGCCATTAGGGAAGCATTGAAAAATGAAGACTACCAATTGGCCGATCAACTTAACCGCAAGCTCCAGGGAATCAATTCCAACACCTATGAACCTCTCGGGACACTCTATCTCAATTTCAAACACCCCGGAACCCCACAGAAGTATTACCGTGAACTAGATATTGCGAATGCCATTTCAACGGTGAAATATGAAGTTGATGGAGTGAAATATACCCGGGAATATTTTGTATCCCACCCCGATCATGTGATGATCATCAAGCTCACAAGCAGTAAGAAAGGAACATTGAATTTTGAGTTGAAATTTAATAGCCTGTTGAAATATAAAGTATTGTTGACAGATAAAACTCTTAAGGTAAAAGGAAATGCCCCGGTATCGGATTTTCCGGGTAATGGCACCAATGCTGTTGTGTTTGATGAAAACAGGGGAACCCGCTTTTCAACCTATGCAAAAATCAAAAACAATGATGGAAAAGTGACTGCGACTGACAGCACGTTGGTCCTTACCAACGGAACAGAAGCTGTTATTATCGTGTCTGTTGCAACCAGTTTCAATGGCTTTGATAAAAATCCATCCACGAATGGCTTAGACGATGAAAAGATAGCGTCCGATCAATTGGCTCATGCTTTTACAGAGTCCTTTAAAAAATTGAAAAGTTGTCATCTGAAAGATTATCAAACCTATTTTAACCGAGTTAATTTAAGTTTAGGGACAACAACAGCTCCTGATATCCCCACCAATGAACGATTAATACGATATGCCGAAGGGAAAGAGGATAAAAATCTGGAAATACTCTATTTCCAGTATGGACGTTACCTGTTGATCAGCAGCTCCAGGACACCGGGTGTTCCGGCTAATTTGCAGGGAATCTGGAACCCGTATATCCATCCACCCTGGGGTAGTGAATACACCACAAACATCAATACAGAGGAAAATTATTGGCTTGCAGAAAATACCAACCTTTCTGAAATGCATCTTCCGTTGTTAGGTTTTATTAAAAACCTGTCCATAACCGGGAAAATTACAGCCAAAACTTTTTATGGAGTGAATGGATGGGCAGAATGTCAGAATACGGATATCTGGGCTATGAGCAATCCGGTGGGCAATTTTGGAAAGGAAGATCCTGTCTGGGCATGTTGGAACATGGGTGGCACCTGGTTGAGTACACATTTGTGGGAACACTTTTTATTTACCCAGGATATGAACTTCCTGAAAAACGAAGCCTATACTATTATGCGTGGTGCAGCACAATTTTGTATCGAATGGATGGTAGAGGATAAAGAGGGAAAACTGATTACTTCACCCTCTACTTCACCCGAGAATAAATTTATCTCTCCTTCGGGTTATCAGGGAGCCACATTTTACGGTGGAACAGCCGATCTTGCCATGATTCGTTCATGCCTGATGCAAGTCATCGAAGCCTCAAAACTTCTGAATGTAGATGCTGAGTTCCGGTTAAAGGCGGAAAGTGCCTTGGCCCGGATGCATCCTTATAAAATTGGGCGAAAGGGTAATCTGCAGGAATGGTATTTCGATTGGGAGGACCAGGATCCCCAACACCGCCATCAATCCCATTTGTTCGGATTATTCCCTGGTCATGAGATAACACCCGAAACAACACCTTATTTAGCCAATGCCTGCCGTAAAACGTTGGAAATAAAAGGGGACGAAACGACAGGATGGTCCAAAGGTTGGCGTATCAATCTTTGGGCACGGCTGAGTGATGGAAACCATGCTTATAAGATGTACCGGGAATTATTGAAATATGTTGACCCCGATAGTGTAAAAACAAGCACCCATAGAGGAGGAGGTACATATCCCAACTTGTTTGATGCTCATCCCCCTTTTCAAATTGATGGTAACTTTGGTGGAGCTGCGGCGGTTGCAGAAATGTTATTACAAAGCCATTCGGGCTATCTGGATATATTACCAGCTTTACCCGATGCCTGGAGTACCGGTCATTTTGCCGGATTAAAAGTGCGTGGTGGTGGAGCGGTATCGGCATGGTGGGAACAAGGCGTTTTAAAGAAACTGATCCTTAAAGCCAATGTACCTAATCAGTTCATACTAAAAATACCAAAAGGCTGGAATCAAAGTAGTTTAGCTCAACTGAAATCTAAATTCATTCTGAATCAGAATGGAAAACTAATTATAACATTAAAAACAAATCAATCAATCACACTACAACAATGAAAAAATTAAAAACATTCTTATCATGCCTACTGGTGGTAGGACTTCAGGTGAATGCACAATCCGCTAGGCCCGTTTATTTAGACCCTTCAGAACCCATTGAAAAGCGGGTGGAAGATGCCTTGTCAAGGATAACTTTAAAAGAAAAAGTGGATATGTGCCATGCTCAATCCAAGTTCAGCGCCAAGGGAGTAGCCCGCCTGGGTATTCCCGAAGTATGGACTGATGATGGCCCCCACGGTATCCGCGAAGAGGTGTTTTGGGATGAATGGAGCGGTGCCAAATGGACGAATGATTCGTGTACCGCCTTCCCTGCCTTGACTTGCCTGGCAGCTACCTTTAATCCGGATGTGGCATTGCTTTATGGCAAATCAGTCGGCGAAGAGGCGCGCTATCGGAATAAAACTGTCCTGTTAGGCCCCGGAGTGAATATATACAGGACCCCTATGAATGGCCGGAATTTTGAATATATGGGAGAAGATCCTTACCTTTCATCCCGCATGGTGGTGCCTTATATCCAGGGAGTCCAACAAAACGGAGTGGCGGCGTGCGTCAAGCATTTTGCATTGAACAACCAGGAATACATGCGCGACCATATCAATGTTAATATATCAGACAGGGCATTGTATGAAATTTATCTTCCGGCTTTCAAGGCTGCTGTTCAAGAAGGAAAAGCCTGGTCGATCATGGGATCCTATAATGAACTTCGCGGACAACATTGCTGTCATAATGATTTATTGTTGAATCAAATCCTGAAAACGGAATGGAAATTTGACGGAGTGGTGATCAGTGATTGGGGAGGGGTTCATGACTCCGATCAGGCTGTACAAAACGGACTTGATCTTGAAATGGGAACGTCTACCGATGGATTGACCAACAATGGTGGAGTAGCCTATGCTGATTATTATTTGGCAAACCCTTTCCTAAAAGGTATTGAATTGGGAAAATATACTGTCGATCAACTAAACAGCAAAGTCACCCGCATACTCCGGTTGATCTTCCGCTCTACGATGAGTAAAGACCGTCCTTTTGGCAGGTTCGTATCTCCTGAACATTCAGCGGCAGCCTTGAAAATTGCTGAAGAAGGAATCGTTCTGTTGAAAAATAACAGGCAATTACTTCCTGTCACTGTGGGTAAATACAAAAAAATTGCGGTGATCGGCGAGAATGCTACACGGAGCGTTACCCTTGGCGGTGGCTCTTCTTCCCTAAAGGTGCAATATGAAGTAACTCCCCTGGAAGGATTAATCGCGAAGTACGGGAAAGAAAACATAGTATACAGTCGTGGATATGCTTCGGAAAGGTCTTCAAAGAAAAAAGCGAAACAACTCATAGTGCCGAGTGATTCTTTAATAAATGCTGCCGTTGAAACGGCTAAAAATGCCGATGTGGTCGTGTATTTCGGGGGCTTGAATAAAAATCCCAATCAGGATAGCGAAGGGAGTGATCGTAAATCATACGAATTGCCTTATGGACAGGATAAACTAATTACGGCCTTATTGAAGGCTAATAAAAATCTGGTAGTAATGCTGGTAAGCGGCAACGCCGTTGCCATGCCTTGGGTGAATGAAGTGCCCGTCATCCTGCAGACCTGGTATCTGGGTTCGGAAGCAGGAAATGCCATCGCCGGCGTTCTCTCGGGAGAAGTCAATCCATCGGGGAAACTGCCATTCTCATTCCCTAAGAAGCTCGATGACAATGGCGCTATTTCTTTTGGTAAAGAATCTTTTCCGGGTGACAGTATCAATGAATATTATAAGGAAGATATCCTTGTAGGATACCGTTGGTTCGATACAAAAAAAATTGCTCCATTGTTTGCGTTTGGTTACGGATTGTCCTATACCTCTTTTGAATATGGCAAGATTACAACCGATAAAAAATCATACAACCCTGACGAAACCATCAAGGTATCCTTTATACTGAAAAACACCGGTATGAAAGACGGAGCTGAAGCTGTGCAGGTCTATGCCTCCCAGGCTCATGCATCAGTCATACGTCCGGCAAAAGAGTTGAAAGCATTTAAAAAAGTATTCCTGAAAACAGGAGAATCAGTAACCGTAGAGTTGGAAATAAAAGTACAGGACCTGGCCTTCTTTAATGAAGTGACCCATGCCTGGTCGGTAGAGCCAGGGGAATTTATTCTACGCAATGCTGCTTCCTCGGCTGAAGTAAAGAGCAATGTGAGTATTAAAGTACTCTAGGGAAGAAACAATCCTGTTTGCTCATATTCTAAGAAACTGCCTGTCAACTCATTGTTAACGGGCGGTTTCATTTTTATTTAAATTTGCACATGTGTATTGCCAAAACTTTAGATTATCCTTGCTATTGTTAATAATCAATAGAGTAATCGAAAATCACTGCAAACAGCAACGGTAACATAATGATAATGGATATTATTAAAGGCTTCCAGATTTTCTTTTTGCGATGATAATCGCTA
The DNA here is from genome assembly GCA_903927945.1 of uncultured Bacteroidales bacterium. Lineage (GTDB taxonomy): Bacteria > Bacteroidota > Bacteroidia > Bacteroidales > Paludibacteraceae > Paludibacter. The sequence continues at coordinate 40,727 of CAIYOZ010000164.1, forward strand.
TGTGGAATACATAATGTATACACTTTTTGCGAAAGAATAAGGCCTCCGGCCAGGTTCAACAAAAATGCGAGCAATATAATCGGTTTTTCTGGAATGAAAATGATAACGATGGTGAGTATTGTATAGACTACGGAACCAGATAATATCAGGTAAGCTGTTTTTCGTTTGCCCATGTTGCATAATGTATGCATTAATAGAGTAGCTCCATAAATAGGAGTAAACAGCACCGAGAATGCCAGTATCGCTTTCTTTGAATAAAGTTGCAACTTGCAATCAATGGATCTGATCTCCTCACTGTTACTTTCCCTCAATTCCATAATTCAGTAGTTGTTGGTTACAGACGTTTTTTGTCTTAATATTCTGATAAAAGTAACAAGCATAATTGAACGGTTAAACAACTTGCTTTATGCAAGACGGTCAAAGGATACTTTTGTAATAACCGCTTTCTTAACAGTTCAACTGCCAGGCTAAAAATATAAGAGACTGCAAATATACCAAAAATTTAATAATATGTGTGTGTTTAAGTTGATAAATCTTTATAAAAAAAGCAATGTGAGATTTATTATTTCACCTTACTGACTGATATTTAATGTCTAAGAATTCGAATGATTATGAAAGATTTATTGGATTATTTTGGGAAACGCTTTTGTATGTAAGCTGCTTCACCCACAAATAGCGAAGTCCCATTGAGAGTTTTATTTTATACTATTTAAAGAAAACGCTTTTGTGTCCTTTGGACGATAAAAGGTTTATTCTGCAGAAAATAAAAGAGGTAGTTGTTCGATTACAACCACCTCTTTCTTATCTAAAAACTTTGGAACTTATTTCCATGTCCTAAGGTTGAAATCCTGGTTTCCCTTGAAATTATCATACAACGGTTGCAGCGGAGCAGCTGTTTCTGAATTTGGTTTTGCCAGGGTTATTGCCAGTACTTTTATTTTCTTGTTATCGGGCAACGTCAGTGTTTTGGCACCTTCAGGAATGGTGATTTCGTATTTATAGAGGTAGCAATACTGGTATGCCTCATTTCTCGAAGGGTACCCATTGTGAATATGAGAAGCGAACCAGGCGATATTATCAGTTTTCACATAGGGTTTTTGCATTTCCACTACCGAGTTTCGATCGCGGCTTAATATCCGGTTGTAGAATTGTCCGACTTTGCCGGTCCACTGTTGAATAGAAAGAGAGGTCAAATGTCCATCGACTGTAAAGTTTCCATTAGTATCCTCACTGGAAGCTGCCAGGACATAAAGTTTTGAATAATTTCCGGTCGGCAGGGCAATGGTTTGTCCGTTACAAGTCACAGCATTGTTTTCACCATCGGTTTTGTGCTTCACTGCAAAATGTATATCTTCACTTTCAATCACATCCGGAAGCAACTCGGCAGGGATAGAACGGTTATCATCGAAATTCCCATCATCCCGGTTGTCATCAAAGCTCATTACATCGGCGTTATAGGGCAACTCCACGGGAGCCTGGTCCATGACTTTGTACCCGTTTGCAGGGGCCTGAAGTTTCACGGCAAAACTTCGAATGGTGTAGTGGCTCAAGTCGAAGGTCAGGGCATCATTGCTTGATTGGACAGTTCCAATTTTCTTTTCCTGTCCGTTTACTTCATAAGCTTCAACAACTCTGGCAGGGAAAGTGAGTCTGACACTCTTCAGGTCTTTGCCGGTAAGTTCATTGACCCTCACCAGGAAATAATCGCCCTGTTCCATTTTTTTGAAGGCCATCAACCCAGCCTGGGGGGTATTGATGTTTAGCATGGAGAACGAAGTTCCCAGTTCTCCGGCATGTTTCGGAGCTTCGAATGCCATCAATGGCTGGTTGAAGAATCTGGCTTGCCAGGGAGATTCGGCTTTCTGCCAGTCACCACTATGACCATACACGGCATATTTCACGTCGTGAATACCCCAATCCTGAGTACTCTGATAGATAAATTCACTGTGGAAGGCTGTTGCTTTGGGGGTATATAGCAAGGTGAGTCGCAGGGTATTATTATCCGGTTTATCGGAACCATACTTGCAGTCCTCCAGGATGGAAACGCCGTATTTCCCACTTTTATCAGTCAGATCGAACCATTCCTTCGAGGGCACTTCAAACTTCTTCGCATTGTTGGTAGACCTCGAAATCGTGCCTACTCCAAGGTTATAGGTGGCATTTTCATTGGAGACTGTCAAGGGGAAAGGAGCTTTCAGACTTACTTCGCGTGATTGCCAGTCAATCTTGTTGGTCACTTCCAATCGCTTTCCGGCATCACCCGCCGACAAGCTGAAGAGTTGGGTGATTTCCGAGTTTTGTCCTTTACGTTTCACCTGCAAGGTAACCCGGACAGGTCCTTTCTCAATCACAGAGAGTTCAGCCTCATGATTCATAGAGTCAAAGGCTGGCTTTTGACGGTCTTTCCAGTCCATGTTCCAGGCAGGCCATTGTTCAGGTTGTTCCTGTTGAAATTCAAGCCCGGCGGGTTTAGAAAAGATCTCTTTCGAAGCCTTTTTGTCGAATAGACTCTCGATATCTCCGTTGGATGCAAACCTTACTTTGTAGTATTCATTTTCAAGGGTGTTGTTTGTCGCTGAGAGAGTAGAAACTTTATTGATTTGCTCAGTTTCCCTAACATCATAGACTGCCATTCCAACAGAAGGCACCTTGGCACGGAAGATGATAGTCATCTTATTGCCTTTCCCTGCAGTGACCTGAGAAGGAGTTTCTATCCCGTTCGAATCAAAAACAGCAACCGAAGCCGGTAAAATAGGATAATCCAATTCAGCAGTGACGATATCATCGCGGTTTCTGGCTACCGGGTTATACACTACAATCGCTTTGCCCGCTGTTTGCGTATTGAGTTTTCCAACCACACCGTTTATTCCGTTTTTCAATACCTCTGCAAAACCATTGGCGGCAATAAATTCATCATTCCAGGCATATTCATAGGCCTTGGGAATTGACGTTCCGGGCAGGATATCATGAAACTGGCTGCCCATTACCAGGTCCCAGGCTTTATTTAGTTTGACCTGTGGATAGGTTGTCCCACCAAGCCAATTTGCCATGACCGAAGCCTGTTCTGCGGACTGGGCCATTAATTCATTTTTGCGGTTCAACCGTTTCATATAGGCTTGCGAGGTCATGGAGCCTGCACTGTGTTCGATAAGTAACAAATCCCCCGAATAGACCGGAAGCTTCTTTCGGATGGCAGGTGTAATATCCTTGTACATCTGATCGGAGGAGGTCAGCAGTACCCTGAAATTGCTGTCTTTGTTTCCAAGGCTTGCCTCCACCCGTTTCACATCATTTTCCCGCGGAGCACCTCCTTCGTCACCCACTCCGTAATAGCGGTAATCGAAAGCATACCCGGTCTTCTGTTGATCCTTGTCAAGCCTTTTGATCCAGGAAGTATCTTTATCCAGACGGGTTTCGACATATCCGGAATAATCGGTAGCATTCAAAGCAGCAATGATTCCTTTTCCATCGGGACCGTTCCACACACCCACGTTGAAGGGCACTCCAACTGCTGAATGCCAGGTAAGTTTCTGAGTGGAGAATCCTAACAGGCCGCAATGATTGAATATGGTAGGCAGATTACACAAAAACCCAAAACAATCGGGAAGCATATAATCGAGGCTCTCCTTGCCAAACTCCTGTTGGAAAAAGCTGTTCCCATAGAGTATCTGACGGATGAGCGATTCGGAAGAACTAATATTCACTTCTCCTTCGTCGACTGAAGAACCTGAAACACACCAGCGACCCTGATGGACATACTCCTGGACTTTCTTATACAATTCAGGATAATACTCCTTCATCATGGCATACCTGCGCGAACCGGTGAAGTTGAACACATAATCGGGATACTTTTCGAACAACCGGAAGTTTTCGGTCATGGTTTTCAGGATATGTTCATTGATGGTGGTCGGATAATCCCAGTTCCACTCCGTGTCGAGATGGGCATAACCAACAGTGTACAATAAGCGGTCCTTTGTAATATCGTACTTCTCCGGCTTGGATTGTGCATTGGTAAATTGCATTAGGGTAGACACTAAAAGTGCCGTGATGAATGTTGATTTTTTCATGAAATTCAGTGTCTGTTATTAAATTCTTATAGATTAAAAAAAATGTGTAAATGGAATGCGGGGAATATGTTTCTTCAAACTCTTCAAACTCTCCAAACTCTCCAAACCCTTCAAACCCTTCAAACCCTTCAAACCCCAAACCTTTCAAACTCTTTAAACTCTTCCAACACGGAACACGGAACACGGAACCTTGAACGCTGAACTCTTCAAACCTGTCAAACTCTTCAAACTTTAAAACCGGTTTACTTGCCATATAAGGCCATTAATTTTAGCAGGACACCGTTAGTCCATCCAAAGCCATCCTGGCCCGAATATTCCCCTCCTCCGGCCTCCAGGGTGGTGTTTTCCACATTATATTTCTCCATCAATTTACCGGTACGTTTATACACATCCCGGTTCAGTTTTATCCAACGAGTTGCAATCTCCCGGGCTGTCGACTTCTTACCGTAATTTTCCATTCCTTTTACAGCCATCCACTCCAGGGGTGCCCATCCATTCGGTGCATCCCATTGTTGCCCGGTATTCCTAAGGGTGGTTACAACACCGCCGTTTTTTAGAAACTTTCTGTTCAGTGTACTTTCTATTTCAGTTGCCTGTGCAGGGGAAGCAATGTTGAAAAACAAAGGGGTTATGCCGGCAGCGGTATATTCCGATGATTGCAGTCGCCTGGCAAAATTATAATCTACATACCACTTGCCTTTTTCATTCCAGCAATAGGTATTGATTGCAGCTTTCCGGACATTCGACTTTTGTAAATAAAAGTTGTAGTTGCCTGTATTTCCGGTTATTTTGTAGGCATGGGCTAATGTCAGTTCAAGTTGGTACAATAGTCCATTCAAATCAACCGGTATAATATCTGTGGTTTTGATCGTGCTTATGTTCTTTCCATCAGCAAACCAGCGACTGCTGAAATCCCACCCACTTTCGGCACCGCTACGTAAATTACGACACATAGAAGCAAAGAAATCAGGATTATTGATATGATCAGGCTCTCGTGATTCTTTCAGAGCTAACAAGTAATCTTCCCGGTAACTTTCCTGCCTTGGAATACTATCCTGATCGTAATACCGGTTTAAGATGGAGCTATTAGGCATGATAACCAAATGTTTGGTCGGTGCAGTTTTATCCATCCAATAATCATATTCTTTTTGGAGCGAATTCAGGTATTCCCGATAGACTGCATTACCTTTCTTATCAGCCAGCAGTTGAATCATCAGGCTAAAGAATGGCGGTTGTGAACGCGACAGATAATAAGACCGGTTTCCATTGGGAATATGGCCATATCTTTGAATCAGAAAGGAGAAATTACGGATCATGTTCTCTATCATTTCCCATTCTCCGCTTTGAGCCAGACCCAACATGGTAAAGTAACTGTCCCAGTAGTAAATCTCGCGAAACCTGCCACCTGGAACGATATACGGATTGGGTAACGGTAATAATGAGCTTCGACTAATTGTTTTGTCAGGTTCATGCTTCAATACTTTCCAAAGCCTGTTGATATGATTTTCCAGCGTTTCGGATGTATCGGTTTGATAATCTGTAGGAGAATCAAATGGTACCAAAAAGTTCTCGAATACAAATTTCACAAGTGCTTTCTTTGAAACAGAATCTTTTCTCAATAACCTGTAGCTATTTATGATCTCATCAGGATTCCTTTTGGATGTACAATCCACAAACGTCTTGCTATCCGGGAAAACGGGTTGTAACTGTACATCCGTGAACAACCTGCCATAAATCTTATCGGGCGGTAAAGTCGACAATTGGGATATTGCCGAAAGACTTAACAAAAGAATACAACTTAAGAATAATAGTCTTTTCATGATCCAGGTTTTAAGTTCAAATGAAATAGAATATTTACTAATCTTATGTCAATTTTTTTTTAGTTAGTATAGTTGTGAGGCTTGGCGTCTTAGTGGCAAGAAAATAATAGCCACTAAAACGCTAAGCTTCACAAAGGGTGAAATGAATCAAAAAACAGAACAAACTAACAGAACTATGGCTCCAAATACTGCCTGCAGGTTGCAACAATATGCTTATTCACATGGGTATTGTTGATGGTATCTCCAACCTGGCTGTAATTGAGCTTAAAACTGCTTATCAAGGAATTAAAATCAGCAGGATCATAGTTGATACGAACTGCCAGTTGATTCGTGGCAGAAATCATCTCGGGAATAGGTGCAAAATCAGCCCAATTATTTTTAAGTAACGAAACCGCTTTTTTTAACCTGTTCATTTTACCAATCACCCCGTTAATATCGACCATCTGGGTAGGATATTGAACAGTGATTATGTTCTTCTGACTGCAATCAACCTGATGGGCCCTTATCTGAACCGTAAGTTTATTGCCCGTATAGCTCCAGGTATTTTCTTTATTTTCTGTATTATATTCCAGTTTTACACCATTTAAAGCTATTGATAATGGGATAACAGAACCATACAGATCCACTTCCAGGTTTCTTTTCATTTTCATTTCCGGGAAAGAACCTTCCCGTGGAAGAACTGTCAGTTTATAATTTCCATCCAGCTCTTTTACCGATTGAATGGTGGTAAATGTATAGCCGGTCTTCTGATAATCTTCGTTATCACCGGCATCTTCGTATAATTTGGTGGTAAAATTACCGGCTGCAAAAACCTTTAATAGTAGGTCAGAGCTGTTTTGTTGCAGATTCTTGGCGTTAGTACTCATCGGAATGATGGTACCTGCTTTTACATAGACAGGATATTCATTGAGCAAGAACTTTCGTTCCACAGTTTGCCCGCCTTTCAATAAGGTTCCCGAACTCCATTCATACCAATCGGCACCTTTCGGCAACCATACATTCACCGTGGAAATATCGTTCACTGCAGGAGCTGTTACAGGCATAATCAGCAAATCATCCCCAAACATATATTCAGTTTTGAATGCATAGGCTTCTTCGTTTTCGGGATAATCGTAATACATAGGCCGGCAAAGTGAAATGCCGGTATCATACGTCTTTCTCGCCATGGTGTAAATGTAGGGCGCCAGGTCATACCTCAGTTGAATGGCCTGTTGCAAGGCTTCAAAGTATTCTCCCGTAAAATTCCAGACTTCCTTGTTTAAGCGGGCATCCTTAGATGAATGGGTACGAAAGATCGGACTAAATACTCCGTACTGCATCCAGCGGGTATACATTTCGGGATCTAATTTCTTCTGATCTTCCGGAACTCTCTCAAACTGATGGCCTCCCAGGTCATGGCTCCAATAACCATACAATACGTTTGATGAAGTGGAAGTAAAATAAGGTTGAAATTCCAATGACTTCCATGAAATGAAGGAATCACCCGAAAAACCGATTTCATACCGGTGATTTCCCAACCCACCCCAGCGATGATACAGCATGGGGCGCTGCTTTCCTTGTCTTTCCATCTCCGTAAAGAAGCAATAATTCAACCACCAGGTGTTACTTAATCCCGGAATCTTTTTTGAATCGGGCCATTGTTGCCAATCCAGCCACCAGAAGCTTACCCCTTTATCTTGCATGGGATTCAGGACAATGTTGAACAGGTTATTCATGAATTTTTTATCAGCAGCCTCAAAAGGAATGTTTTTATGACCGACAGTATCAAATTGCATGGCTTTAGCAAATTCAAAGTACTTCTCTTCGTAGGGAGCAATACCCGAAGCAGGATGAAGATTAAGGGTTGTCTTGAAGTTATTTTCCTTGATCCATCCTAAAAATTGATCAGGATCGGGGAACAAGGCTTTATTCCAGGTATATCCTGTCCAACCGATGGGTTGTCCGAATTCATCTTTATGAGCGGATTTACCGGAAGCCAATCCATCGGTTAAATGCCAGTCCATATCGATCACCAACACATCCAGCGGTATATTGTATTGCTTAAAATTCTTTACCAGGTCCCGTAATTCTGCATCCGAATAATTCCAGTAACGTGACCACCAATATCCGAAAGCATACTTTGGAGGTAATGGTATTTTTCCTGAGATCGTGGTGAATTCCGAAAGAATTGTTTTATAATTCAATCCATAACCCATAAAATACCAATCAATTTCTGAGTTCTTACGTTCCTTCACCCAACTCCAGTCGCTGTTGTCGAAAAGGAAGTTATTGGTATCATCAATCAGGTACCATCCGTCACGGGAGATAAGCCCCGGCTCAAATTCTTTGGGTGCTTTCTCATCAACATGAGTATCACCATTCAAGCCGTCCAATGTCCGGAATGTCCCTTTTAGGTTACCCGTGTTTTTTTGACCCGGTTTCCAGATCAATGGCTTCTTTTTATTTTCAGTATAGGTAATTTGCAGGTTATCGGCAGTAAATTTCCCCGAGCCCGTTAAATACTTTATTTCCATATTGGGTGATTTCAGAATCATCCACTTGCCTTGTTGTTTTTTTACAAACGTCTGTTTTGGCTCGTCCCGGTTGATCACCACAAACGAACGGCTATCCACAAATTTACCCGTTGAATCATATTCCAACCGTACAATATGGGGGGTGAGCAAGGTAAAACGTGCATTCCCAACGACAGTTGAATTGTTCTGAGCTGAAATACCGAGAAATACAAATGAGTAAAGTACAAATATCAAAAGCTTTTTCATTATACTATAATTTATAGTTGTTTGAATATTTATTTCTTCTTCAATTCCAGGACAAACCCTCCTGTGCCGTATAAAACGGAATTATGATATTGTCACTCCATCTGGCATCCATCATGATCCGTTCAAAACCAAAACGTTTAGCAAAATTAATATAATATTTGTAACTTGCTGTATTAACTCCTCATTTAAAGTGCACATTAAATAAATTAATTTTTATAATCCATTCATCCGTCCATTTTCCGGGATGTACCCACGACACATCCTTGAGCTTAAAGGGGTCTGCCAGTTTATAAACCATGTCATTCATCCCCTTTCACAGCCCTCTCTTTTCCGTATCCTGTCCATAGCTTTCTTTATGCTTAACTTTACTTGAGCCAATGTTCAACCAATGTTCTGCCATAGTTCAACCAATGTTCAGCCAATCTGGTGGAATAGATATCATATAGATACCATATAGATACGATATATTTAAATAGGTATATCGTATCTAAATTAAAATTAAATTAGAACTGACTCAGATCTGAAATATGGCAATGGGAACATATTGGCTGAACATTGGTTGAACTATGGCAGAAGTATGGCTAAGCTATGGTTAAACTGTGGACTCACTAAGGTAAGCCATAAAACGGAGTTAAACCTGACAAGGGAGCTCCTACTTTTAAACCTACTGCTTTGCCTGGATACAATCCCGGAGGTAATTCGGGTCTTCGTCCGGGGTACGCATTCCGGCCACTTCCAATGCTTTCAGGACAAATACATTCCAGGAGAAGACCCGGGTACTGGGCCACCAGCAGCCAGGGATCGAAAGGTCATAAGGCAGGAACTCATGGCTGAGGGGTTCATCCGGATTCAGGGTGATTTCTGTAGTCAGGCGATCTTTGATACGTTTTTCAGCCGGTTTCCATCCGTGCTTCAACCCGGCGATATACCCGCAAACCTCTTCGCGCATCCAGCTTCCGGCGTTGTAGTAAACACCGTTATCCCAAAACAGGTTGGCAGAGAAAGGTTTGTTATTTTGGGTGAAATAGAGATTCCTGGCATGAAATATCAGGGGCGAGTAACCATTTTTAGAGGGGACTTTATCCAGGGTGTTGTTCACCATTTCCGAGGTCAGGATGGGTTGATTGAACAGCCACAGGGAAACAAATTCCGGTAAGAGGGAATTGAAGGTAATGACGTAAGTGAAATCGCGATTGTCGAGCAGATAGCCCCTTCGTTTATCGTAAAATGCCCGGTAAGCAGCGTTGGCTTTTTCGATCAGGTCGTTTTCAACAGGCATTCCCAGTTCCTGTGCTACGCGCAATGTCACCGCATACATTCCCTGGTTGACCGACAAGGCGGAGGTCCGGTTCGGATATTCCACACAATCATTCTGACCTAAGACGAACCTTGCACTGCAAATGCCACTCCCTGAGGAGTCAAGTTCATGGATCATATACCGGTAGGCTTTGGTGATTTTATCCATGGGAGGTGGCGTTCCATAGAGCCTTTTATTGACCAGGGCAAACCACAGGAATTCAAGCGTAGCTTCATTTCCTTTCAATTCCTTGCTTCCCATATCGGGGGTAATGATGGTGCCAATGGTTCCTGCCTCATTTTGGGTGGCAGCCCATTCGTTGAAGATTTTCTCACTGCTTTCACGGTCGTAGGTACCCATTATGCTCCAGAACGAGTCGCGGTTGTACATATCGGGGGCATAATTGATGCTGGGTACGCTCAACGGGGCAAAGTTAGCAGGACCATGAATCCACATCAGCATTTGATAGCAGGAGTACAGGCATTTTTCTTCGATAGTCCCTTTGAACCTCAATCCATCGGCTAAATATACCTGCGAAGCCAGGCGCACATCGTGCAGGGTGGGTTTACCCGGTGCTGCAAAGATAAATGTCCGTTTGATAGTCAAGACACCAGCCTGAAGTGGATGATAAGGCACCAGATTCGCGACTGATTGAATGACTTCCAGGTCTTTTATTTCCAATCGGTAAGGTTCTCCGTGTTTCAGCCCCGAGGCAGCTATCAACAGATTGGTGATACCCCCTTCGGTATTAGCCAGGAAAACAGTTTCTTCCATTGGAGTCCACTGGGTAGCTGAGGACGAAATATTGGTTTGATAATGGAAACCCTGCACCTCGTTGTTGGAAGTACCCTCATTTTTCCAGAGCCTGAGGGAGATGGGGAAAGCGGAACGGTGTTTGAAACGAACAGTATAATATCCATCGGGTAAATGATAGGGTAAACGGAAACCTGCCATATCAGCTTTGGCTTTGGTTCCACTTATACTAACTATTCCATTTTCATTTGTGAGTATAGCTCCATTGTAAGACTTCCAATTAATGGTTTCCGGAGTTTTATATAGAATATCTTTTACCGGGTGATGAAAATCAGACAACTCACCAAAGGTCAGTTTGACAAAGTTATTGCCATCCTTACGATCGTCCGCAGACGCTATCCGAAAGAGGTTTGCATCGCATATTTCCTCTATTGCCCGAAAGCCAACACCTCCAGGTGAAGGACGCCGACGGATATTACGTGTCCACAGGTTGCGGTTACCGGCATCGGTGAGCAATCCTACTGCCAGCGTATCGCATAGCATATACCCTGCAGCCGGATAAGTTTCATGAGCGACTCCCCCTTTATTGTCAGCATTATCGAAACTCCAGAACCGGGTTGGGGTTTCTTTTAACGACAAACAGGTATTTACAGAATAATAGAGCATCGACATATTGGTTTGCTTCAATTCAATCCGCTTTTCAAGGACTTGATGGTTGATGATTTCATAAACAACCGAAATATGCAAATCGGTTTCAAGCCGGGGTAGATTGACAATACCGGAGAGTATCATGCCCTTTTCGTTTATCATGGCAGAAGTTGCTTTCCAGTTTGTTACTTCTTCACGAATGGAATAATCTTCGTTTTCAACAACAATA
>CAIYOZ010000165.1 GCA_903927945.1 uncultured Bacteroidales bacterium
AAAAAAATCATTTTTTATATTAATCTAAAAAAAATAGAATCCTTTTCGAAAACATCAAGACTTCTTTATTTTGCCCTTATGACTCATAAGGCATATGATTGATAAATTGCGTATCTTTGTACTCCAAATTGATAGCAAAGTCATATTTCCAATTATGCATAACGAACTCCAACTTATACTCACTCCCGAGCAGGCTTTTAAAGCAGATTTGCTCCACAAGCAAATTGCCGACAAACTTCAAATTTCACCACAACGAATTACCCGAATCCGAACACTACGGAAATCTATTGATTCCCGGGCTTTTTTACCAAAAGTAAACATCACTATAGAAGTCTATTGGGACGAAGAACCACCGGCACCCGTAAAACCGGTCTTTGATTACAAATTCGTAGGAGATAATACTCCGGTGTTGATTATCGGGGCTGGTCCTGCTGGTTTGTTTGCTGCATTAAAACTGATAGGATCCGGATATAAACCCGTTATCATCGAAAGGGGTAAAAAAGCAAGCGAACGCAAGGTGGACATTGCCCAACTAAACAGAAACAACGGTATCGACCCCGATTCTAATTATTGTTTCGGAGAAGGGGGTGCCGGTACATTTTCGGATGGGAAGCTTTATACCCGTTCAAAAAAGAAAGGGAACACTCAAAATATACTCGATGTGTTTCATTTCCATGGTGCCAATGAAAATATCCTGTATGAGGCACATCCCCATATCGGTTCGGACAAGTTGCCGTTGGTGATTGAAAATATAAGCAAGACGATAACTTCTTATGGCGGTGAAATTCACTTTGAACAGAAACTAACAGAAATACTGCTGAAAGACAACAGCATAATCGGTTGTAAAACAGCCGATGGAAGCATATTTGAAGCAAATTCACTGATCCTGGCAACGGGACATTCAGCCCATGATATTTATGAGTTGCTCAACGAGCAAGGGATACTGCTCGAACCAAAGGGTTTTGCCATGGGTGTCCGGGTTGAACATAAGCAATCACTCATCGACACTATTCAATACCACAGTCCTACAAGGGGAGAATACCTGCCGGCTGCCTCATACAATTTAGTGGACCAGGTGAATGATCGTGGAGTCTATTCATTTTGCATGTGCCCCGGTGGACATATAGTCCCTGCCGGAAGCAACGGAAATGAAATTGTAGTGAATGGCATGTCAGCTTCCCAACGGAACTCTCCGTATGCTAATTCTGGCATGGTCGTAGAAATAAGACCAGAGGATATACCCCGGGATTATTTAGAATACGGTGCGTTGGCAGGGCTTAAATTCCAGCAATCGGTGGAGAAAATGGCTTTCACCAATAATGGCGGACAGGGACAGGTTGCCCCTGCGCAACGTTTAGGTGATTTTGTACATGGAAAGTTAAGTGCCGATCTTCCTGAATGCTCTTATTTACCGGGATTAATCTCATCACCCTTACATTTCTGGTTGCCCGAAATCATATCCTCCAGGCTTCGCGATGGAATTAAAAAATTCGACCGTAAAATGAAGGGGTTCCTCACCAATGATGCTGTCGTAGTGGGCGTTGAAACACGCTCTTCCGCAGCTGTACGAATACCCCGCGACAGTGAGACAGGACAACATCCGGTGATCAAAGGACTCTTCCCTGCCGGTGAGGGTTCAGGTTATTCCGGTGGCATCACCTCCTCAGCGGTTGACGGAGAAAATGCGGCGGTGAATGTAGTGAAGTGGTTGATGGATTGATTAAGTTGATTGGTTGACTAAGTTGAGAGCAAAACATCGAACACTGAACATAAAAAATAATAATAAAAAATAATAATGAGACATAAACCTAAAGCAGTTCCCCCTCCCAAAGAATCACATTTGAAAGCAACCGAACCGGTTGAATTAATGACTTTCCTGCTGGCCAAAATGGGCGGAATGAGCCGTACATCAGTGAAATCATTGCTCTCCCATCGTCAGATCATGGTGAACAGCAAAATCACTACCTTGTTTAATCAAATCTTACAACCCAATGATTTGGTCACCGTAAATAGTGGACGTGGGAATATCGAGCTGAAGCACCCAAAACTAAAGATTATTTTTGAAGATGAATACCTGATTGTCGTAGAAAAGAAAGAAGGGTTGCTTACAGTGATTGCAGGAGATAGCGAAGAAACTACTGCTTTCTCTATCCTAAAAAACCATGTAAAGAAGAGTTCGCCTACCAACAGAATCTATACCGTCCATCGCCTAGACCGTGAAACTTCAGGTGTCATCATGTTTGCCAAGAATCGGGAAGTACAGCAGATCCTTCAGGAAAACTGGCACCGGATCATTACCCGCCGTATTTATGTGGCACTGGTGGAAGGAAATGTGGAAAAAGAAGAAGATACCATTGTGAC
>CAIYOZ010000166.1 GCA_903927945.1 uncultured Bacteroidales bacterium
ATTGGCGATCAAATTATCGGCAGTTGGAATAATGGCGATGCGGTGGGCGATCGCTACACGCCTGATATGGAAACAGGCTTGCTTTCAAAGCTTGCTCAGTCCGTATCGCGTTGCTTAACCAGGTTGGTTGATGCTGATTCATAAATCCCGCGCCGCTTCGCGGGATATCACGGATATCTGCGATATCCTCCACCTGCGGCGGGATAACCTTGACAGCCTTTGGCTGCAGGATGAATTCAACTAACAAATATTACGGTACTTCGTTTGTAATATTTGAGTTTCATTCATTCGACTAACAAGTTTCAGTGTCGCAGATGCCCTTTAGGGTGCACTTTGTTTCTGCAGAATAAGGTGTCATTAATCCCCTACGTTACGCTTCGGGTATAATTCGACTTACAACTTTCAATGCGCTACGCTTTTGAAAGTTGAGTCTCATTAAAAACCCCCGCCATTATATGCACGGGGGCTTTTACTATAAATAGAGGGGAGGGGTTGGTTAGTTAATAAAAGTTTTAAGAGCGTCAACTACCGGTATAGTGAAAAGAGCAACTAAAACTGTGTATAGGGCAAATGATCCAATTGCTTCGCTCAAGTATATTTTTGTGTATTTCTGTTTCAGAGAAACAATGATCAGACCACCGACAATTAAACATCCCAGATGAAAATATGGGAAGCTGTTTGATCCTGAAACACTGAATTGCGCATAGCTAAATGAAGCCGTCGTGAAAATTACAAATCCCACCAAAAGTATTGTTTGCATCATCTTTTTCATAACCCTGTTCCTCCTGAATGTTTAATTTAAAATCTTTCTTTGGCTCTACTAATATGAAATAATCGTGCCAAGAATATTTCCCAGGATTGATATTCCTTAAGTTCTTGATATTTAATTTAAATATTTATTTGTGTCGGAATTATTTCTAAATAAAATACCTTTCGCCCCTTTTCATATTGAAAGAAACGTTCAATATTTTATAGCAATCGAATGAAATATTTAATCCCGCTACTTGAAATCCCCGATTCCGGCGGAAGCATTTTCCAATGGTTTTCCCTTTTTCAATGTCAGGATGACTATGGATATTACCGCAAGCAGCGCAACATTTATTTCCCAAAGATATTTGTATGATCCAAATTTATCATAAATAATTCCGCCAAGGATAGGGCCAATACTGCCACCAACGCCAATAAAAAATGTAAGCATGCCGTAAATAGATCCCAAAACATGCCGCCCAAAACGATCGGCAACAAGGATCGGTAAAATTGGGGCAAGTGATCCATAACCTAATCCGTAGATAATAGCGTAAAGATAAAGGCTGCTGACGCTGCCGACATTCAAAAGTAGAATCGCGCCGATAAGCAGTATTACTACACCAATAAAATATCCATATTTAGGATCGCGCAGGCGATCGGAAAACCAACCGAAAAAAAACTGCCCGAAAAAACCGGCGAAACTTACAACTGCCAGCGAGGTCGCAGCAGTGATATGTTCTATTTTGTTATCCATGGCATAAGCTACTTGATGAACAAAAACGGACATGACCACCATAATTATTAATCCATGGCAGATGGCAATTGTCCAAAAGCGGGAATCCTTGAAAATAGCTGCTGTGGAAACTTTAGCAAAAGCGGGTATTGTTGGTTGCTGATGAGGGAAATTGATTTTATCTCCATCCGGTAAAAGGCCATATGCCTCGGGTTTAGTTTTGCGCATCAATGTTTGGGAAATCACAATCCCAACAATACAGATAATTGCTCCGAGGACAAACAATCCTGTTCTCCAACTGAAATATTTGCCGATATAACCTGCCAGGGGCGTAAGCAGC
>CAIYOZ010000167.1 GCA_903927945.1 uncultured Bacteroidales bacterium
TACTTTGAAATCTCTAGTGTATCAAAGAAAATTTGCTTATGCTTTTGCCGTGATGCTATTATTTGTTATTGGGACATTCGGATTTACTGAATTATTGCCATTAAATAAAATGCCTCAACAGCCAGCAGCTATAACAGAACAAACAATATCAAAACAGAATGTAGCAGATTTGAATAATAGAATAGATGATTTAGTAAAAGCTAAAAAGGTTAGTGGTGTAGCCGTTAACGATATAAACACAAAAGTTTCAGCATTAGCAAAAAGTTTGAAAGATACGCAAATAAAAGATCCTAAGACACTAAAAGCAATTGCAAAAACATTATCAGATATTAAGGGAGCAGATTTAGCAGCAAGCTCAGATGTAACGGATTTATATCAAACAGTATAAGAAAGCCAGATTGCTGATTTACAAAAAACAACTTTAACCGATGATCAAAAAAATATATTAGCACAAGCAGAAAATTTGTATAGCCAAGGAAAATATTCAGACGCATTAGAAACAATTTGGACAATAACAAATAATATTAATAAAAATCGTTATGGCAAAGAATCAAAAACAAACAAAAAAAAGTAAATCATTTACCGGTATCAAGTCCTCAGGTCTTGTAATGTTAGCTTGTCTAGTACTCGCAGTGCTTATTTTCCATTATATTTTTGGAAATCCTGCAAACTTTATGAACAATGATCCAAACAATCACCCCTTGGATGGTAATTTATTAGGAACAATTTATAAAGGGGGAATTATCGTACCACTTATTCAAACATTATTGCTGACTGTACTGGCATTAAGTGTGGAACGTTTCTTTGCCATTAGAAGTGCTCAGGGAAAAGGTAAATTGGCGAAATTTGTTGAAGAGATCAAATCAACCTTGTCAAAAGGAGACATTGCTGCTGCCACTACATTGTGTGACAAACAACAAGGTTCTGTAGCAAATGTGGTAACTTCCGCTTTGATAAAATATGCAGAAGTAGAAGCAGACGCATCTTTATCAAAAGAACAACAAGTATTGGCTATCCAGAAAGAAGTAGAAGAAGCAACCGCATTGGAATTACCGATGTTAAGCCAAAACCTTCCAATCATTGCTACGATCACCACGTTAGGTACGTTGATGGGGCTGTTAGGTACTGTAATTGGTATGATCCGTTCATTTGCTTCGTTGGCAGGTGCAGGTGGAACTGACTCGGTTGCCTTATCGCAAGGTATTTCGGAAGCGTTGATCAATACTGCTTTTGGTATCTTAACCGGTGCGTTGGCTGTAATTTCGTATAATTATTTTACAAGTAAAATTGACTCGATTACATATTGTATTGATGAAGTAGGTTTTTCTATCGTACAAACATTTGCTGCATCTCACAAGTAATCATTTCATATAAACTAAAAAAAATGCTATGTCTAAAGTAAAAGTAGCAAGGAAGAGTACTCGTATCGACATGACTGCGATGAGTGATGTTACTGTACTACTGCTGACTTTTTTCATGTTAACGTCAACGTTCGTGAAAAAAGAGCCCGTACAGGTTACCACTCCCGCATCCGTATCTGAAATCAAAATACCGGAGACCAATATCTTGCAGATATTGATTGACCCCAAGGGGAAGGTGTTTATGAGTTTGGATAAGCAAGGCGATATGGTAGAAACCTTGACCAGTGTGGGAAAAGATTATGGTATTTCGTTTACTCCCGCAGAAGTTCGGAAGTTTAAGATACTAAAAACCTTTGGAGTCCCAATGAAGAATATGAAAGCATTTCTAGCTATGACTTCTGAGAATCAGGACAAAGTGCTTAAAGATTTGGGCATTCCGACTGATAAAAAGGATAATCAGTTTAAGAGCTGGATAAAGGAAGCGCGAGCAACAAATAAAGATTTGAGAATAGCCATCAAGGCCGATCAAAATACACCTTATAAAGTAATTAAGGATGTGATGAGTTCTCTTCAGGATTTAAGAGAAAACAGATACAATTTGATCACCGCTTTGAAGAAAGTTTCTGCAAAATAAAACTATAAATTATGTCTGAAATTCAAACAAGTGATACCGGCGGCAAGAAGAAAAAAGGCGGCAGCAAACAGAAGAAAATAAGTGTCTTCGTGGATTTTACCCCCATGGTGGATATGAATATGTTGCTGATTACGTTCTTTATGCTGTGTACCTCGTTGAGCAAGCCTCAAACGATGGAGATCAATATGCCGAGTAATGATAAGAAGATCACCGAGCAGGACAAGAATACGGTAAAAGCTTCACAGGCCATTACCTTAGTGCTTACCGGAGGTGATTCGATATTCTATTACAATGGTCAACCTGATTATAAGGATTATAATTCTTTAAAACTAAGTTCGTATACTCCGGGAGGATTACGATCCTTTCTGTTAAAGAGGAATGATGATGCTGTAACAAAGATTAATGATTTGAAGAA
The DNA here is from genome assembly GCA_903927945.1 of uncultured Bacteroidales bacterium. Classification (GTDB taxonomy): domain Bacteria; phylum Bacteroidota; class Bacteroidia; order Bacteroidales; family Paludibacteraceae; genus Paludibacter. Next base: position 2,411 of record CAIYOZ010000167.1, read on the forward strand.
GAAGAAACTAGAGCTGAAAATCTCACAGGTAGATTTTACCAAGGAGGTGTCGGATCTTAAAAACGGGAAAAATACTCCGGTAGTGATTATTAAAGCTACGGATAAGGCCACGTATAAGAATCTGATTGATGCCCTTGATGAAATGCAAATCTGTAATATCGGTAAGTATGTCATCGATACGATCTCTTCAGCCGACAAGTTTTTGTTGAGAAACCGGGCGACCAAGGGAGCATATGCAAGAAGTGGTGCTAAATAGTTAAACGCCTAAAAATAAAATAAAATGGCTAAAATAGATTTAACTTCCCTGGAATGGAGAGAGCTGATATTTCAAGGGAAGAATAAGGAATACGGTGCTTATAAAATGCGGAGTGAGTCCGACCGGCGACACAACATCTCTATGATGATCATCACAGTGGTTGCGTTAGTTGGATTCAGCTTGCCCAAATTGATTGAGATGGTGAAACCGCCAGAGAGGATCGTCAATGTGGATGTAACTCAATTATCGAAACTTGCAAAAGCAGAGGTAAAGAATGACATCAAGAAAGTAGAGGCAGTCGCTCCGCCACCCGATTTAAAATCGTCGGTAAAGTTTACCGCACCGGTTATTAAGAAGGATGAAGAAGTGAAAGATGAAAATCAAATGAAGAGTCAGGAAGATCTTACTAAAACTACTGCAGCCATTTCTCTGGCAGATGTAAAAGGTAATGATAAAGGAACCGTTGATATTGCTGATGTTAAGGCCAATGTAACCCAGGAAGTAGAAGATAAAGTATACACCGTGATTGAACAAATGCCTCAATTCCCGGGTGGTGAAGGAGAACTTCTATCCTACATTGGCAAGAACCTGAAATATCCGGTTATTGCGCAGGAAAATGGAATCCAGGGGAAAGTAATCGTACGCTTTGTAGTAACAAAAAACGGTTCTGTGGATAAAGTGGAAGTCGTAAGACAACTTGATCCGGCCTGTGATAAAGAAGCCATGCGTGTGATTCGCTCATTACCGAAATTCATACCTGGAAAACAAAATGGTGTAAATGTATCCGTATGGTATACATTGCCAATTACATTTAAATTAGAGTAGTCCGGATGTCAGCAATCAAATTATTTTGGCTCTTTGCAGTAATACTTTTAATCTCCTGTGGGGAGACTAAGAACAAGGATAAATTTACCGATACGTACACCGAGGGTGTCATACCCATCGCAGTAGATGTGAATTTTCAACCGATTATACAAGAAGAGTTAGAAGTATTTGAAGCGATCTATAAAAAGGCAGGGATAGTACCCACTTACACCAGCGAGGTGGATGCTATCAATCTTTTATTAAAAGACAGTGTGCGATTAGCAATAGCTACTCGTCCGCTGTCCGCTAATGAAGAGGCTTCGTTAAGGAGCAAGAAGTTTTCGCCGCATTCTTATAGACTTGCCACAGACGGAATTGCGCTGATCACGAATAATCACAATCCGGATTCTTTAATTACGGTCAGCCAGATAAGAAGTATATTAACCGGTGAAAAAAGCAATTGGAAGGATATCTTTCCGACCTCTAAATTAGGTAAATTTCAAGTAGTATTTGACAATCAAAATTCAAGTACTGTTCGATATGCAATCGATTCAATCTGTGAGGGGCAGCCCTTATCGAATAAATTGAATGCCCAGAAAACAAATTTAGAAGTGATTGATTTTGTTTCAAAAACACCGAACGCCATTGGGATCATCGGAGTCAACTGGTTGGGAAATCAAAAAGATACGACCAATCTTTCTTTCAAAAATGTAGTCAGGGTCATGGCGGTGAGTGGTGAAGCTCAGGCTACCGTTGAAAATAGTTATAAACCTTTTCAAGCCTATTTGTTCTACGGATATTATCCACTTACACGCAGTGTCTTTGTCATCTTAAACGACCCAAGAAGTTCATTACCTTCTGGACTAACAAAGTTTTTAACATCGGATCGTGGACAGAGGATTATATTAAAATCGGGGTTGGTGCCTTCAACTCAACCTGTCAGAATAGTACACATCAAATAATAATTTTTAATACAAATAAATTCAAGCTACATGAAACGTAACTTTTTATTTCTCATTTTGACTCTTTTCATTGTAAATTTGTCTGTTGTTGCCGCAAAGGAGTCACAAGGGATTTCCTATTATAAAGCTGGTTTCCCACAGGTTGCAAAACCATTGTTGTTAGCTGAATATGCTTCAGACTCATTGACACGAACCGAAACTTGTTTTTATTTGGGAAACATATATTTTGGAGAAAACAAACCAGACTCTGCTGCGATTTATTTTAAAAAGGGAGCGAACGGAAAGCTGGTTGATGGGTTGAACACCATTGGTCTGGCGATGTTAAAGATAAAAAAAGATCAAAAAACAGCGGAACTTGAAATACAAAGCGTACTCAAATTATCGAGTTACAAAAAGAACCCTGATTTTTATATTGCGGCTGCCAATGCCTATTTAGTAAACGGACTCATTGATGAAGCAATCGTTTATCAGGAGAAAGCAAAAAGCATTAAATCAAAATATGCGCTGACTGCAGTCCTGGCCGGTGATATCGAACTTGCCAAGAAAAACGTGGGAAATGCGTGCAGTAATTATGAATTAGCCATCCTGTATGATGAAAAGTGTAAAGAAGCATACATTAAATATGCCCGTGCCTATAGAAATGTGAATTCGACGCTTGCCATTGAAAAGCTGAATCAACTGAAACAAAAAGAGCCGGAATTCAAATTAGTGGATAAAGAATTGGCTGATATTTACTATATGAACAATGATTTTAAAACTGCAGCTGATTTGTATGACAGTTATTTAAAATCAGGAAATTCAAATGCTCAGGATTTAGTGAAATATGCCATGACCTTGTTTTTTAACCATGATTTTGCCAAATCATTACAAATTGCCAATGATGGACTGGCTAAACAACCACGTAATCCTGCTTTTAACAGACTAGCCATGTACAATAATACTGACTTGAAACAATACGATGATGCTATAAAATCTGCTGACAGATTATTTAATCAATCAGACAAACCTGATTTTACATTTTTGGATTACCGGTATTATGGGCAAGCACTTCGTGAAACTAAAAAATACGATTTGGCCATTGAAGAATATAAAAAAGCATATGATGCAGATTCATCCAAAGTCGAGTTGTTGAAAGACATATCGGATATGTATAATTTGAAATTAGATAATGAAAATGCAATTTCGAGTTATGTTAAATATGAAAATGCTTTACCAGCGGATAAAAAAACTCCTGATGTGATCATTGAATTAGGAAAAATGTATTATATCCTGGGAAACAAAGACTCAGTGAATGTGTCCATAAAAAAGAGCGCATTAATTAAAGCAGACAGTGTGTTTGCTGAGGTTGCTAAGTTGGAACCAACAGGATACCGTGGTAATTTTTGGAGAGCAAGAACTAATTCAGCGTTAGATCCGGAGACTACAAAAGGACTTGCTAAACCATTCTATGAACAAACAGCTACGCTTATTGAATCAAAAGCAGATCCAAAGTTCAACTCTGTATTACTTGAATGTTACCGGTACCTTGGTTTCTATTATCTGTTAAAGAGTGAATATTCAACATCATTATCCTATTGGAATAAAATTTTAGCCATTGACCCCTCAAATACTGTGGCCCTTAAAGGGATAGAAGGTATAAAAAGAGCTACGAAAGCAAAGAAATAAGAACTGTAAATTTTCAGATTAAAAAAAGAAGTAGAATACATCTACTTCTTTTTTTGTTTAGCAAAGTGGTTCAGAGAATCTGGTTCCTCGGAGAGAAACTCCATAATTTTCAATTAAACTCCTTCTTAAGAATAAATTTCACTTTATTTTTAATTATATAGAGAGCTTGTTCTGTTTTTATTAGTAATTTTGTCATGCTATATATGCCATTATTACAGTCTAAATTAGAGATGAAATTATGCAACATTCAGAAATTCAAGCCGTAAAACAAAGATTCGGAATTATAGGGACTTCCGATTTGCTGAATAGAGCTATAGATATAGCCGTACAAGTAGCACCGACCGATCTGTCTGTCCTTATTACGGGAGAAAGTGGAGTGGGGAAGGAGAATTTTCCTCAAATTATACATTATTACAGTCATCGGAAACATGGACCCTACATTGCAGTCAACTGTGGGGCTATTCCGGAAGGCACCATAGATTCTGAATTATTCGGGCATGAGAAAGGATCATTTACAGGAGCTACTGCCGACAGGAAGGGTTATTTTGAAGTAGCAGATGGAGGTACAATTTTTCTGGATGAAGTTGGTGAATTACCGTTATCAACTCAAGTAAGGTTATTACGGGTTCTCGAAGCCGGTGAATTTATAAAAGTGGGTTCCTCAAAAACTCAAAAAACGAATGTAAGGGTAGTAGCCGCATCGAATCTAAATATGATTCAGGCAACACGTGATGGTCGATTTAGGGAAGATTTATTTTACAGGTTGAATACAGTTCCAATTGCGGTACCCGCATTAAGGGAAAGGAAGGAAGATATTGTGTTGTTATTCCGTAAATTTGCTTCTGATTTTGCCGAGAAATATCGAATGCCACCCATTAAATTGACAGAGGAAGCAAAAGTTTTGCTGACTAACTATTATTGGAATGGAAATGTGCGTCAATTGAAGAATATAACGGAACAAATATCGGTGATTGAACAACAACGTGACATCACCGATCAGATACTTAAGACTTATTTGCCTAAAGATGATATAGAACGCTTACCTGCCTTATTTTCAAAGACGGGTGGAGATCAGAAGACATTTAACAGTGAAAGGGAAATACTTTATCAGGTGCTTTTTGATATGAAGAAGGACATGACGGATCTAAAAAAGATTGTTCATGATATAATGAACAATCAACAAAATGATATTCAGTCGTCCGAATCACATTTTCCTTCCACCTATTTAAGTCATAAGGAAACCATTTTTAATTCACCTGCTTCGGGAACTGATTTTATGAGTGACAAATCGTCCCGGGAATCCAGCAAATATGTTGGGAATTCAAATTACGATGAAACCTTTCAGGATGCGGAAGAATACAACGAATTGGAGAATCAAAAACCAATGACCCTGGAAGATATGGAACGTCAGATGATCAAAAAAACGCTCGACAAATACAATGGAAAACGTAAATTAGCAGCCGATGAATTGCAAATTTCTGAGCGAACGCTATATCGAAAAATAAAAGAATACGGAATTGAATAAAAAGATCCTTTATGGTTAAAAATAAGAGAATATTAAATATTAAATGGAAGGTGTTGCTGGCAACCATTAGTTTGCTTTTAATAGTGTCCTGTTCGATTTCTTACAAGTTCAACGGATCATCGATTGATTACACCAAAACCAGGAGTATATCCATTTCAGACTTCCCAAATACGGCAGAGTTGGTTTTTCCTCCATTATCACAAGAGTTTTCGGAGGCTCTCAGGGATTCGTATACAAAACAAACCAGGTTACAACTTTTGAAGAAAGGTGGAGATTTAAATCTGGAGGGTGAAATTGTCGGTTATCAATTAACACCTCTTGCTATTGCTGCTGATTCATATGCATCCCAAACAAAACTTACGTTGACAATTAAAGTTCGATTTTCGAATAATAAAAACCCGGAAGAAGATTTTGAGCGAAGTTATTCAAGTTTTCAGACCTTTGATAGCAGCAAATTGTTAACGGATGTGCAGGATGTGTTGATTAAACAAATGATAGCTGACATTGTCGACAATATCTATAATGATACTGTGGCAAAGTGGTAAGTTTGACATCTATCCCACCTTTGATAGAGTAAATTCATATACTGGCTGATTAACTTATTATTTTATTCGTTCCATGACTCATGATAATTTCATAACATTAGTAAAGCAACCTGAACA
>CAIYOZ010000168.1 GCA_903927945.1 uncultured Bacteroidales bacterium
ATAATATATTATATTAAAAAGTTGCACAAGTATAACCTATGCAACTTTTTTTTACTTTTTTACTACCTACTTCTAACTACCTATTACTAATATTCAGCCGGCATTTTCAATACTTCTTCGTAGGTAAATACAGGACCATCTTTACACACATAAGTTTTCCCAACCGTACAATGTCCGCATTTACCGACACCACATTTCATACGGTTTTCAAGTGTAGTATAAATATTTGAATTATCAAACCCATTCTTGCCCAGGATAGGCATTCCCATTTTAATCAGGATAGGAGGTCCGGCAACAATAGCTACCGAGTTTTCACTCTTTGGTGGATTCTGTTCCAGGATGGTTGGTACAAATCCTACCAATCCTTTCCATTCAGGTGTTTCACCACCCGGGTCAACTGTAAGGAACAGTTTTACATCTCCGCGGTTCTTCCACTCTTCCAGTTCTTCTTTATATACCAGGTCATTCACTGTCCGGGCACCATAATAAATGGATATCTCACCAAATTTATCGCGTTGATCCAATAGATTCCAGATGACGCAACGAAGTGGGGGAAGACCGATACCCCCGGTAATGAAGACTATGTTTTTGCCATACCATTCTTCAATCGGAAAAGTGTTTCCAAAAGGACCACGCAAACCGATAATGTCATTCAGTTCACAATTAGCCAATGCCTTGGTCACACGTCCTGAACTGCGAAACGTACATTCCAGGTATCCATCACGGGTAGGAGGGGAGGCAATGCAAAAAGTACTTTCTCCCTCACCGAACACACCATATTCGGCAAATTGTCCGGCTTTAAAGGTGAACTTGTCTGCATCATTTTCGTCTACAAATTCCAGCCTGTATGTCTGAACAAGCGGTGCTTCCTCAACGATACTGGCAATGCGCATTTTATAAGGAATGTATTGATTTGGCCCCCCGACCCCCAAAGGGGGAGTTGGGGTATGTTTTATCTGATTTTCTACTACGTTTTCCATTTTTGTAATATAATTAAATAATAGATACTATTCTTAAAGTCCCCCTTAGGGGGATTTAGGGGGCGGTCACACTTAAAATATTCTCAAATATATTCAAATGCGCAGGACAAACCCTGATACACCGACCACAACCTACACAGCTGACAATTCCCAGGTTCTCCACCGAGTATTTAAATTTGTGCATCAATCGTTGACGACGACGTTCTGTTTGATTCGTGCGGGGGTTATGACCTGAATTATGTTTGGTAAACAGGCCAAACCCACAGGCATCCCAACAACGTAATCTCAACCCTTTATTCTGTGTTCCTTCGTCCTGTATGTCGAAACAGGTACAGGTTGGACAAGAGAATGCACAAGCCCCACAACCAAAGCAACCCATGGATTCGTTTTTCCATTCAGCACTATCATAGGCAGTCTTTATACGTTCCTTGATTTCATCCATGGAGAATCTGACATCAATCTTAGCCAGGTAATCTTCCTTGCTTTTTTCTTCGCTCACTGTGAACAAGAACGACGAAGCATCTATGGCTGTTTTCCCTTTATCCGTGTTTACTTCCACATAGACATCTTCACCCATCAACGTGAGTAGGATATCACTGCCTGCCGTGCTTCCCGGATTTAAATCTACTGACGTACAGAAACAGGCATCATCTGCTTTGGTACAGCTGATGGCTATCAACGTGGTCTTTTCCTTTCGGGCAGCGTAATAGGCATCAGGATTTTCCCTCAGGAAGAATTCGGTCATATAATTAAAAGCAGCACCATCGCAGGGACGTAATCCCCAAACCACTGTTTCAGGTATTTCGTTGATGGAATCTTTTATTTCAATGCCATCCTCTGTCTTGTTGAATTTAAACAATACTTCCACTTTCGGGAATACAACAGATTTAGCCGAGAATCCTGTTTGTATGTAATCAGTAGCTACCTGACTGTATGATTGTACCGCTTCGAAAAACACTTTTCCGCTTTTCTTCAATACCGGAGCAATCACGACCTTTCCCGACTGGATAAGTTGGTCAAAGAAGACAGGTATGTTAGACGATTTTATATTATAAATATCCATGATCTATATTTTTAATTACCCCTTAATCCCCTAATGGGTCTTAAGACCCCCCTTTAGGGGGCAGGGGGTCATTTGATGAA
>CAIYOZ010000169.1 GCA_903927945.1 uncultured Bacteroidales bacterium
ATTTACCGCTCACAGCAGATTGTGCCCATCTGATTTCCTGTCCCACGCTGGTCATTGATTCCGATGCAGAACAGTTTTTTGGCGGACAGCCAAAACAACTTTATGATGCCCTTAAATGCCCTATCCTGAAAATATATTTTGCAATCAAAAGCAAAAAAAAGAAAGAAAATGCTATATTTGTTAGGCAAATCGTTAGGCAAATAACCCATGAAAACAACAACAAAAATCATCCTGGATAAACGCCGTGCAAAGAACGACGGCACATATCCTTTGGCCCTGCGAATCACTAATAAGTGTTATCAGGTCAAACGATTTTCCTGAACCGGTTTTTTAGTTCTTCCATCCGTTCAATCAGTTTCTCAAATTGAAGAGATTTTCCATAGATCATGCTCTCCTGCATGGTTTCATAATCCTTCTTCCAGTCGTTCATTAATTCTTTTGGAGGAAGAAAATCAATTTTATCAGGGCTGTGGTTGTCATAATCAATCCCTCTGATGCGGGTTATTGTTTTCCGGTGTTCAACAATGGTATGGTATAGCTGTTTGTCTTCCATTACGACTTTCCCATAGGGAGTATCCATTATCTTTTCCAGATCATACAAATGCCGGCTAAGGCGGACTACTCTGATTTTTTCCACAGGTTTCTGGAATTCTTCGTGTAATAAAAACACTTTTTCTAAAAAAGTCCTTTCCGGATTTACTGTCGGTATTTCAATGGGTTCATCTGCAAAAGGCTTTCCTTTTGAATGTTCACCTATTATTGAGCATATGCTTCGTAATGTGAATGGCTCACGTAACGACCGGCTGCCAATCTCCACCAACACTCTGGGTTGAACGTATTGGTCTGGTTTTACAATCGATGGATAATAAATTTCAATCATTAAAGGATCCTGGTCGTGATCTTTGATTTCCCCAAGTCTGAGGGTTACACCCTTAAGTCCGGTTTTTGTAAACTCCGATGTGAGTTGTGGGTAGAAACCTTCTGAAATATAACTGAATGATTTTTCCCGGAGTTTCCTAACTTGTGATTGCGTCATTTCCGAATCAAAGCCAAGAAAGGTACGGTCCAACGCCAGGTCAATATCTTCCGAAAATCGTTCTATCAGTCCCCATGCTTTACTTAATGAGGTTCCACCTTTAAATACCAGAGACTTCGCGACGTCCATGGCAAATATAATTCTGAGGGTTTGTGTTACCCACCAGTCTTTTTCGATAACAGCCACACTCATTCCTGTTGCCGAACGAATCTGCTCAAAAACTAATAACTGGTCTTCTTTTGATAAGCTTAATAAACCCTTCATTCCTTTGTCTTTATTGCCATTTTCATAATTTCAGCAATCCATAATGGGGCAAGTTGCATATCATGCAAAATGTTTTTACGTTTTTCCTTCTGCAGATGTTCAATTATTTTATTCAATTCGATTTCGCTTACTTTCCCTTTCCCAATCATTTTGAGTGCCTGAATGATTAAACTGCTGATCGGCCCTATTGTCGTCAGGTTTTTGGGTGCGGCCTTTTTGAATTTGATGGTTTGTTTCCCGACTTTTACAATTCTGGCTGCTCCATCGGTAAGGTATACAATCTTCATAGGTACTTGAGTGCTTAATCCCAAAAGATTAAGCGCTTGTGCACCGGTAGGTATAATCCGTGCCCTATCCCTCTTGGCTATTGCCTCCGCTACTTCTTCGGCTCCTGGCAAGATTTTACCCAACAGCAAGCTTTCTTTTGGGATCACATACATGCCCTGGGTCACCCGTGTTATTTTCCCATTCTGTGAAAGACGTTGAAATGCCTTGCGTATTGCTGTACTTTCCCCAAGGTCTCTGAATTGTTCAGGAAAGAATAATGTCCCGGGTTCTGCCCGTTTCATCCTTTTAAGTATCTGTTCTTCAATCTTCAAGATTCAGTATATTAAATATTCTGGTCACAAATATAGTAAATATATGTGACTGTAAATTCTTAATCTTTCTTCACAATCTTCATATTCACCCGGCTTTTATAAGCATTTCTAAACTCCTCCGCCCGTTGATACACTTTCTCCATCTCTCCATACGCAATATATCGCCCTACATCCCTTCCGCAGATAGTACATTTTCCCTTTAAATGAACATCATTCAGGTCATTCAGCGTAATGGTGTATTCCTTTATGCCAACATTCAAATGCTCACGTTTACAATGCGAGCAATAAACGCCAGTGGCCACGATTCCTCTGAAATCCTGGTAATTGGTCTGTAGAATGGTCTGGACATCATTCTCAGTTATTTCTATGTTTGGTTTTTCCTTCATCAATGGCTATGATTTAGTCCTATGCGAAATTAGTAAATAGTATTGCTTCTGCCAGTGCTTCAATGCAAATCTTACGCAAGCTAGCTTCATAAATTTTAATTCTCAAGGCCATGCCCTTCGGGTGCCGTCATTTTTTTTACTCTCTTATTTTTTATGGGTAAAAAAATGACCGGCAGCCTTGATAAGCGCTCCGCTTTAAAATTTACTCCGCTGTTTAGTTGCTTACGATTTGCATTTTATGCATTAAACCATTTGTAAAACTTAAAAGCGGAGGTTCACATGAAATCAAAAACAAATTCAAGCAAAAACGCCAAATCAGGCAAGCATTACCCAATCAATCGCCAATACCGGCCGGCATTTGAAACCAATGAGGCCAGCCTGGCCATGGAACAGGCCATCAACTCATTCGGCCCAGGCGAAAAGCCCAGCGCCATTTTCAAACTCAATATCTATGCACCCAACGGCAAAACTTCAGCCATGTATAAGTTTGCCACAGCCCGGGAGCTTCGAAACTTCATCCTGTTAAACGATATTCCCCGTTATCAAATCTGGGGGTAGCAGTAAATGG
>CAIYOZ010000170.1 GCA_903927945.1 uncultured Bacteroidales bacterium
TGGATTTCGTATCATTTTACCTAAAATCGGTATAGTTACGGTATAGTTACGGAATAGTTACGGAATGGAATGGCCATAAAGAACCCCTAAAGAACCCCTAAATCCCCTACCGACATATATCGGAATAAATTGCCGGGACTTGAAGACGCAGAATATGAAATGGCAACCCAACCAACTGTTCAACTAATCGTTCATCATTACTACCGCCTGATAACTAATGACTAATGACTAAAATCAACTGAAAGGTTTCCGGGACAAGCGATTTCCAGGTCATCTTCTTTACAGCAGCTTAATATTTTTATGGTTCTGCAAGGTGGGGAATAAAAGCACCAATTTGTAAAATGAGAATACCCACCCCAAACGTTATAGAGCCTTAAAAGTATTTGTTGATTGCATAAATAAAAGAATTACAATTACATAAAATGTTACCTAAAACACAATGTTCAGCTTCATTTATTTAACTTCATAACAGGCTTACTTTTCATATTGTATTTCAACATTTTATACCTACGGGGATAATAAATTAATAAAAGATAACATACTGAAAAAATAATGTATTGTTTTTGTAATAATTATGCATTATCTTTGAGCATAATTTTAAAAAATCCTCTTATTCATCATTAAAAAAAACAAGCATGAAGAAAATTACCCTTTTATTGGCATTTATCGCCTGCGTTGTCTTTGCACAAGCTCAAAATCTACTTGTAAATCCAAGTTTTGAAACTTGGGCAGCAGGTCTTCCAAGTAGTTGGATTTTAACCACAATGACTGGTGTGACAGTAACTCAAGCCGTTACTACTGATCCAGGACAAACTGGAAGTGCATTACAAGTTGGAGGTCCTACTGGGACTTACACTATTCAACAAAACGTTGTTCCTCCCGCTGGTGCAGCAACATTTGACACAAACACTTTTTACAAACTTTCAGTTAGTTATTTAGTTACAGCTGGTGATGGGACTGATGCTCGCGTATGGAGTGGTTTAATTACCAGTGCTCCAGGTGTAACTCCTGTTACATATTATGCTGTTGCTACAACACATGCAGATTCGTTAATATATTATATTCCAATTCATGGTCCAGGAGGTAGTGTAAACCCACCAGCAGGTACATTTGGTAATGACATTAATGGCTATTTAGTAGATAATCGTACTACAGCTGTTTGGCATACATACACTTATTCATTTAAATTTCCTGTCGGAATTACACAATTTAATTTTGCAGTAAGACAATATCCAACTTCAAATGTTATATGGGATAATTTGTTCTTTGGACCAGATCCGAGTGCAGGTCTTTCAACTCCAAATGCAGACATATTAAGTGTTTCTTTGGTTGGAAAAGAGTTATCAGTTAAAAATGTAGCTGAAGGAACAACAATTGATGTATATTCTTCGGTAGGTGCTAAAGTTCAATCATCAAGACTTCAAAACGGTGCTATCCAATTGAAGGATTTAGCCAAAGGATTATATATTGTACGTGCAGGTAACCTGACTTCTAAAATCAGAATTTAATACTAATACGTTAGTCAATTCCTATTTTTAAAGAACCGTTGATGCCTAAGTGTATCAGCGGTTTTTTATTGAATTGGTATGCAATTATATTATTTTATACTACCGTAATAAATATTGAACAAAAAAGTTGGTCTTTCAAAACAGATTTCGTAGATTTGGACAGTGAAATATCACTGGACAGGAAAAGGGGATATTTGAATTTCAGTTGACTGTATATTGCTGATAATCTGCCACCATAACGCAGCGAATAGAAGAGTTAAGATAATCCGGGGATCGAATAAATGTACCAGTTACACTTCATAATCCGATATATTCATTAAATATCCTAAAGAATCGAGCATATCATTCGGTCTATATAGTTTAAATTTAACAAAACATTGCCCATGAAAAGAAAAATTTTACTCAGTTTATGCATTACTCTCTTTGTAATCGGGCAAGCTCAAGTATCGTTAACTATCAATGTTCCTAATGCAGGGACACTTACCACCCTGTTATCGTCGTCCGATAAAACATCAGTGACCAATCTGACAGTGACCGGGAGTATTGATGCCCGGGATGTAAAATGCCTGCGCGACGAGGCAACTAACCTTTCGGTATTGGATTTGAGCGCTGCCAATGTGAATGCTTATACCGGGACAGGCGGAACAGCTGATCCGTTAGCCTCCACTTCATACCCGGCCAATGAAATGCCTCAATACTCATGCTGTTATTATAGCAACAGTACCGGCAAGACAACACTGACATCGGTGGTATTACCAAATTCGTTATTGACTATCGGAGTACGAGCCTTTAGCAATTGCAGTGGTTTGACAGGTATGGTCATCCCAAGTTTGGTGACCTCGATTGGGAGTAATGCATTTATCAATTGCACGGGACTCACGTCCTTAATTCTTGGCAATTCGGTTACTTCCATAGGTAATTCAGCTTTCCTGGAATGCCGTGGCCTAACCTCTTTGACTATTTCCAATTCGGTAATCAGTATCGGTACTCAGGCATTTTATCATTGTGCAGGAATAACCAGCCTGACGCTGGGTATTTCTGTCACCAGCATAGGTGATAATGCCTTTTTAAATTGCAGTAAATTAACAGCTATCACTGTTCCACGCTCTACTCCACCTACCATTTACACGAATACGTTTAACGGAGTGAATTATACTACCTGTAGAATATACGTTCCAACCGGGTCAGCTGCAGCTTACCAGCTAGACACCTACTGGAAATTGTTTACCCAGTATTCGGAAAATGCAGCGACTAATTCCTACAATATCACCTTTCAATGTGGTGCAAACGGCAACATTCAATTAAATAATGTGGTTATGACAAACGGTTCATCCATTATGTTTAGTACGGGAGACATAAAGGCATTTACTATATTACCAACACCGGGATATGAGGTACTTTCGCTTTCCTTCAATGGCCAGGATGTAAAATCTCAACTTGTAAATAATGTATTTTCGACTCCTGCCATGACAGCCAATTCGAACCTAAGCGTTACCTTTCAGAAATCTGTCTATAATCTATCCATCATGTCTGCCGAGACAGGCACAGTGAATCAGGTATGCAGTTATGGAGACAGTCCTTCGTATAGTTTTTCACCGGCATCAGGTTGGAAACTATATACCGTATTTTATAACGGGGCGGAAGTGAGTGGGTCAATGACAAACGGGGTATTCAAAGTACCGGCTATGACTGGTAATTCAAGTTTAAAAATTTCATTTGTAAGCACAGTAGTAACCGGTGCTCCTGAAGTAATAAATGGCCGGGTAAAAGTCACCACGAATGCGTCAGAGATCATAGTGGAGGGAACCGGCATTGGTGAGACAATCGATCTATATGCTGTGAATGGTTCTAAGTTGCAATCGTTGAATTCAAGGGGCGAGAAAATAAATATCGCTGTCGAGAAAGGGAAAGTTTACCTGGTGAAGACAGCCACGAGAACATTCAAAGTTATATTATAATTTACTGAGGTAATTAAATGAAGGCTATTCCAACAGGAATAGCCTTTTTTAGTTCATTCATTTCCACAAAATTAAGGACAGAAATATCTTCATGGAAAACATCCAGGCTATTCCACTAAAACTTTTTAACCAAAAGGCATGTTTATTCAATAGAATTTCCTATTTTTATTGCAGAATTAGATTCACTCAGTTTTCTTCATTATTAAACAGTTAAACAGTATGGGAACCAAGAAAAATTTTGTGTTAGACACGAATGTGATACTTCACGATTATAAATGTGTCAATAATTTTGAAGAGAACGATATTTACATCCCCATTGTGGTGCTGGAAGAACTCGATCATTTCAAGAAAGGGAACGAACAGATCAACTTCAATGCCCGCGAGTTTGCCCGGGAGCTTGATTTAATTGCCGATGACAAGTTGTTCAAGAAGGGTGCTGACCTGGGAGAAGGTAAAGGAAGGTTGTTTATACTCACGGGAGGCGAATATCCGGATGTTATCTCCAAATCGTTTATAGAAAAGACTTCCGACCACCGAATACTGGCTACCACATACACCTTGCGTGAGAATAAAAAAAACAGCCGCACCATACTTGTCACCAAAGATATAAACCTACGAATGAAGGCGCTTTCACTGGGACTGGAAGCCGAAGATTATATTAATGATAAGGTAACTGACATTAATGTATTTGAAAAGACTTATGAAACCTATGATAACATTCCACCCGAACTAATCGACACGTTATATAAAAATGAAGGGACGATTCCGCTTGATGAACTTGCATTCGCCTCGGATATTGAGCCCCAGGATTGCTTTGTACTTAGGAGTAACCGAGCCAGTGTACTGGCAAGGTATAACCCTGCAACAGGTTTGGTAAAACGCATTGAGAAGGAACGGTGTTTCGGAATTGAGCCGCGGAATGCAGAACAGACATTTGCGATGAATGTATTGTTGGATGATGACATTAAACTGGTTGCTCTCACAGGCAAATCGGGAACAGGCAAGACCTTGCTTGCCCTGGCCGCTGCTCTACAAAAGAACGATGCCTACAAACAAATTCTACTGGCTCGCCCGATAGTGGCTTTAAGCAACAAAGACCTTGGATTCCTGCCTGGCGACGAGAAACAAAAAATAGCACCTTATATGCAACCGTTGTTTGACAACCTGAATGTGATAAAACATAATTTTTCGTATCAGGGAAAAGAAATCAGGCAAATAGATGAATTGCAACGTAACAATCAACTCGTGATTGAAGCATTGGCCTATATTAGGGGAAGAAGTCTGAGCGATACATACTTCATAGTGGATGAAGCGCAAAACCTTACTCCTCACGAAATAAAGACCATCATCACCCGAGCCGGGGAAGGTACTAAGATTGTCTTCACAGGTGACATCCAGCAAATTGACTCCCCTTACCTGGATATGTTCTCCAATGGTTTGGTTTACATGATCGACCGTATGCGCGGACAGAACCTGTTTGCCCATATCAACCTGGTAAAAGGAGAAAGAAGCTTTTTGTCGGAACTGGCAAGTGATCTCTTGTAGTCGGTAGTCGGTAGTCGGTAATTAGTAGTTGTGCATGGAGAAGACAGCGAAACTTTAATATGGCTTGACTTCTCATTGCATTGTAATTATAAATATAAAGATTTACTATTGTTAAATATTAAAGTAGGTAAAATTGCTATCATACATAATGAATAATCCTGAAAAGTTTAGAGTTGTAGTAAACTACCGACTACAAACTACCAACTATCAACTATCAACTACCTACTAAATGGAAAAAACGGATTCGATTACAAATGCACTTGGGACTGAAAGAATAGGAAAGCTCATTTGGAATTATTCTCTTCCGGCAATCGTAGGAACGGTAGTCATGGCATTTTATAATATCATTGACCGCATATTTATTGGTCAGGGAGTGGGACCACTGGCTATTTCAGGACTTGCGCTTACTTTCCCGTTTATGATACTGCTCATGGCCTTCGGGATGTTGATCGGTGCTGGATCAGCAGCCCGCATCTCGATTACCCTGGGAGAAAACAACCGGGAAAAGGCAGAGAAAATATTGGCCAATGCCTTTACCCTGACATTGATTATTTCGGGAACGGTAGTTATTCTTTCGTATATCTTCATGAGTGATCTGCTCAGGCTGTTTGGGGGAACTGAAAGAACTATCCAGTATGCCGAAGACTTCATGCGTATCATCATTCCCGGAGGAGTATTTTCAGCACTTAGTTTTGGGTTCAATAATATCATGCGGGCTTCTGGATACCCAAAAAAAGCCATGTATACCATGATTATTTGTGCGGTTATCAACACTATTCTTGATCCGATATTTATATTCTGGTTTCATTGGGGTATCCAGGGAGCAGCCATTGCGACTAATATTTCATACGTTGTCGGGACGGTATGGGTTCTTCAGCATTTCACGAAAAAGAATTCAAATTTACGTTTCCACCGCAAAAACTTCCGGTTGGAGAAAGATATTGTCATGTCGATCATCAGTATCGGAATGTCACCTTTCAGCATGCAACTGGCCACCAGTTTTGTCATTGTGGTGGTGAATTCAACCTTAATTCATTACGGGGGCGATTTAGCCATTGGGGCTTTTGGGATACTTAACAGTATAAACACGCTGATTGTTATGGTTATTATCGGGTTGAACCAGGGTACACAACCGATCGTTGGCTACAACTACGGAGCAAAAATGTACGGCCGAATGTTCAGGACATTAAAGTATGCCGTAATGATTGCCACCTTACTGACTACAGTTGGTTTTATTATCGGCACCTTTTTGCCTTCGGTCATGGCTTCCCTATTCACAAGGGATGTGGAGCTTCAGTCTATTGCAACCCGTGCACTGCGGATATCGGTCACTATGTTTCCAATTATCGGATCCCAGATAGTTATTACCAATTTTTTTCAGTCCATTGGGAGAGCTAAAATATCGATATTCCTTAGCCTGACACGTCAGTTCTTATTCCTGATACCCTGTTTATTGATTCTACCTCCGATCTTCGGTCTGACGGGCGCCTGGGCTTCCATGCCGGTATCAGATGGACTATCATCTATCATCTCAACAATCACTATTCTTTATTTTATACGAAGATTTAAACGAAACAGGAGTGCAATGATTGCTGACCCTAAAACATTGTAATTTAACTGGCAGATTCGGTTACAAAAAAGAAGAGTGAAAATCAGTTGATTTTCACTCTTCTTTAATAAAGTTTTTTATACTATTATTTCTGAACCAACACCCAGGCATCCGGGAAACGGTTTGAAATTTCACGAATGCGTGAATGAGCCAGATTATAATCATTAAATGAATTGATCAGGACACGAAACATTCCTTTTTCGTTTACTACGATAATTGCTTTGTTTCCTTCACCGATCAAGCTACTTTGTAAACCCTTGGCATTGGTTTGTTTCGAAAAACTACCTACTACCACGTGATATTTATGATTCAGGGCATCTTTATCTCCATCTACCAGACTGAAATTCTCATTCCTGGTAACCTCCGCATCTTTTACTTCTTCTCTAGTTGTGGTTGTACTAGGAGCCATTTCTACCACTGGTGCCTTGGCTTCAATATTTGCACCTGCAGGTATTTGAGCAATTTTTTGTTTTGTTTTACAAGCTGAAGTTGCTAACATTACCACAGCTAATACAAGGGTTAATCGAATTGTCTTGTTCATGTTAATTTATTTATGTGATTATTTTATTGTTAATACTCTATTGCTCAAAATACAAAGTAAAGCCTGCATATAGCGGGTAAATGGAACTTTAACACCTTTGCTTCTGTATTACACTGCAAAGATGATAAGAAAAATGCATCTATACAAATGGTCAAGATAAATTTTATAAAAAAAATACTGATTTCTTGAAACAAAATGGCGGTTTAGACGTTTTAAGTTTAGAAAAGTAAAAATCAAGCGAATTATTAACACATAAAAAAGTAAAATTATGAAATTTACATTACCTGAATTACCTTATGCACATAATGCATTGGAACCAATTATCAGCGAAAAAACCATTAGCTTTCATTACGGAAAACATCATCAAACCTATGTAAACAACTTGAATGGGTTGGTTGAAGGAACTGAATTTGAGAATTCAGACCTTGAAACGATCGTCAAGAAATCAGAAGGTCCGATGTTCAATAATGCAGCTCAAATTTGGAATCATACCTTTTATTTCCTTTCGCTGACACCTCAAAAGGGTAGTGTTCCAAGTGACAAGTTAGCAAAAGCTATCAATGCGGGGTGGGATTCACTTGATAACTTTAAAGTAGAATTTAACAAGGCTGCCGTATCCGTATTTGGATCAGGTTGGGCATGGTTGGTAAAAGATGCTGATGGAAAGCTTTCTATTGTCAAAGAAAGTAATGCCGGTAATCCAATTACCCGTGGATTAACTCCCCTATTGACATTTGATGTTTGGGAACATGCATATTACCTGGATTACCAAAACCGTCGTCCCGATTACGTGGCCGCATTATGGGATTTAGTAGACTGGAAATTAGTTTCCGAACGTTACTAACATTCTTACAAATGACACATTAACCGGATTGATTAACAGATCAATCCGGTTTTTTATTTCTCCGAAACCTCGAATTGGTTATAAATCAATTGTTTTAGCCACAAATTAATTGTTAACAAACACAACGAAACATTCAATTTACTAAAAAATGATCTTGAATTGTATTGAAGTGTCCTAAAAAAATTATCTTTGTACCCACTTCTAACAAGATTTTCCATTTAAAAGGGATCATCAGAATATAAACATTTAAAGAAACGCAGCGAATGAAAAACTTATCACTCATTTTTAATGCCATTTTGGCGATTGCAGTAGTGGTTCTTTTTGTGTTAGTATTGGGGAATAAAACAAACCCCGCAGCAAAACAAACAGTTCAAGGAAAAGAACCCATCCTCACGGGCAAGTTACCCATAGCTTATATCAACATTGACTCTTTGTTATTGCATTATCAATTTGCGAAAGAAGCAAATGAATCATTAATTAAGAAACAGGAAGATTCCCGTCTGACTATCAACACTAAAGCACGTCAGTTACAGACAGAAATGGGTGAATTCCAACACAAGCTTGAAAACAATGCTTTTCTAAGTCGTGAACGTGCCGAACAAGAACAAGCACGATTACAAAAAAAACAACAGGATTTACAAGCATTAGATGGCGATTTGAGTAAACAGTTGGTTCAGGTTCAACAAAAAATGAGCGAACAATTGCGTGATACAATCAATTCATTTATGAAACAATTCAACAAGGATCATAAATATCAAATGATTATTAGTAATACATCGAGTGACAACATACTTTATGCTGACAAATCATATGATATCACAGCTGAGGTGACGAAATTATTAAATGCCAGGTATGCATCAAAAAAATAAGTAAACACAGATTTGAGAAAATAAAAAAGCGCAACTTTGTTGCGCTTTTTTATTTGTAGAATTCAATTGAACTTATTTTTTGAAGATTTCAATTTCCTCTAAATGATTGAAAGAAGGATGAAAGTGCATAGATAAGTATCATAACCACCCACGAATTAGAACCCATAAACATAAAGTAAGCTGCCAGGGCAAGCGTTAAACTGGTAAAAAAGCCTATTCGAGCCAATCGCAATTGACGACGGTCTGTGATCTTGCTATCCAATGCATGCTTCCCATGAATATATATTAATAGTGCGGCTCCTAAGACAAAAACAAAAGGAGCATACTTTAATTTAAGAAACTGGGCAAACGAGCCTAAAATAATAATTGTTCCACCGGTAATAAAGAGAATTTGGGAGGGTTGTTTTTCTTTCATTCCTTAATAATAAAAATATCTTCGTTTTCTTTTTTCATGTAATAATGTTCACGAGCAAATTTCTCCAGATTCTCTTTGCTCGATTGAAGCTCAAATTTCTTCAACTTGTTGGATTTGATCTCGTCCTGATAAAACTTGTATTCTTTTTCCAATTGGTTTATTTTCCGATGGGTCTGAAAACGATAAATCAAACTATGTTGATCAAAGAATGTCACAAAAACAGTGTAGGCCAAGAAAACAATCAGATACTTATTTAAAAGTACCTTCTTAAGTTTCTTTCCTGTTTTATTAAAAAATGACATGGTATTTCAAATTACAAGTTAGCGGAACAAAAGTCAGCATAAACAGTCAATCAAATCAACGTTTCGATGAATCTGCTTTTCGAGACAAAGGTAAGCAAATTTTATGTTCATCCTTTTTTTCGAGAAATCTTTTTTTTTGATAAGTTGTACCTGAATTTTTCAGTATATTTGCAGGCAAAAGCAGAAAAAGGTTACAGTTTATGGATAATTTCATTGTTTCGGCCCGCAAATATCGTCCTTCCACATTCAATACAGTTGTCGGTCAGTTAGCATTGGCAACAACGCTTAAAAATGCCATCAAAAGTAATCATTTAGCCCATGCCTATTTGTTCTGCGGACCACGTGGCGTAGGAAAAACAACCTGTGCACGTATCTTTGCCAAAACAATTAATTGCCAGAACCTGACTGCTGAAGCTGAAGCATGCAACGAGTGTGAATCGTGCGTTTCGTTTAATGAACAACGTTCATACAACATCCACGAGTTAGATGCTGCCTCCAATAACGGAGTCGACGATATACGTTCGTTGACAGATCAGGTCAGGATACCACCTCAAATAGGGAAATACAGCGTTTATATCATCGATGAAGTCCACATGCTCTCACAGGGTGCTTTCAATGCATTTTTGAAGACACTTGAAGAGCCACCGGCACATGCCATATTCATTCTGGCGACCACTGAGAAACATAAGATTATTCCGACAATACTTTCACGATGCCAGATCTATGATTTCAATCGTATTTCTGTGGCCGATACAGTGAAACATTTACAATATGTAGCACAACAGGAAGGTGTAACCGTAGATTTAAACGGTTTAAATATCGTTGCCCAAAAGAGTGAAGGTGGTATGCGTGATGCGTTGTCCATCTTTGATCAGCTGGTTAGTTTTTGCGGTAATAACATTACCTATCAGGGAGTGATAGAAAACCTGAATGTACTGGATTATGAATACTATTTCCGGTTGGTGGATGGATTTCTAAAAGGAGAGGTTAGTCAATCATTGCTCATTTTTAATGATATATTGAACAATGGATTTGATGGTCATCATTTCATTACCGGACTTAGTTCCCATCTGCGGGATGTATTGGTAAGCAAAGATCCTCAAACGGTAACATTACTTGAAGTTGGTGCAGATATAGGTGAACGTTATAAAATTCAGGCTCAGTCATGTTCGGTGGAGTTTCTCTTCCAGGCATTGAAAATAAGTAATGATTGTGATATCGATTACCGGCAAAGTAAAAATAAACGGTTGCTGGTAGAGCTAGCTTTGATTCGTATGTGCCAACTTACGGATGAAAAAAAAAAGCCCTTACTAATTGAAGATCAACCTGCACCAATCCAAAAAATATCGACTGATACCCCTGTTATAACCGGGAATAAACCCTTGGTGCCAGAGATTGAGACAGTTCAAACAGTTGAAACAAAGCCTGTCATACATTCTTCAAGCAGTTCTAAAGAGATTGTTTCAGATTCCAAACCTACATTTAAAAGACCTGACAGAATTTCCATTTCATCGCCCTCAACACAAAGCGTAGTTGCGTCTCCCCTACCCTCGTATTCAGAGCAGGTTATTGCGAAAGTCATCGCAAATAATCCTTTTACTTACGATGAACTGGTTAAAGCGTGGCAACAGTTTGCAGAGACCATTCCCGAACAAGGAAGAATCACAAGCTTTATACTCAGTACTGCACCAAACCTAATCTCCGATAATGCGTTTGAACTTACGGTAAGCAACAACCTGCAAGAGAAAGAACTGAAACGTCTTCAACCTGATATTACAGCCTTTATTCAGGAAAAACTTCAAAACTCATCTATTAGAATAACATTGAAAATAGCTGAAGAAACTGAAGTGCAACGCGCAAATTCACCTGAGGACCGGTATAAGATCCTGGCTCAACAAAGCCCGTCATTAGATAAACTCAGAAACGGATTAGGATTGGAAATAGATTAGTTGGTAGACAGTTGAGTTTTATCAGGAATATCATTTATGTTTAAAAAAATCACCCGTGTTGTCTGGATTTTGTCGGTCATCAGTTTATTTACTGATGTAGCCAGTGAAATGCTTTATCCGGTAATGCCTATTTATCTGAAAAGCATTGGTTTTACGATTCTAATTATTGGGATTCTGGAAGGATTAGCCGAAGCAACCGCCGGATTAAGTAAAGGGTATTTCGGGAAACTCTCTGACATTACAGGTAAAAGGCTACCCTTTGTGCAGGCAGGATATATCCTGAGTGCCATTGCGAAGCCCATGACGATCTTTTTCACCCAACCCCTGTGGATTTTCTTCGTTCGCACTACCGACCGCTTTGCAAAGGGTATACGCACCGGAGCACGCGATGCTATTTTGTCTGATGAAGCTACCCCTGAAACAAAAGGTACAGTATTTGGGTTTCACCGGGCCATGGATACCATTGGTGCTGCCATTGGTCCAAGTTTAGCATTGGTTTATTTATATTTCCACCCAAAAGATTATGTCACACTTTTCTATATTGCATTTATTCCCGGCTTACTTGCAATCATAACAACCCTGTTTTTGAAAGAAAAGAAAGCAGCTATAGCTCCTTCTTCTGAAAAAGTATCCTTTTTTTCTTTTTTCAACTATTGGAAACAAAGTCCGGCAGCTTACCGTCAGTTACTTGTAGGATTACTCCTTTTCACGCTCTTCAACAGTTCGGATGTATTTCTCCTGCTGAAAGCTAAAGATGCCGGACTTGACGATACCCATGTGATCGGTATTTACATCTTCTATAACATGGTGTATGCCATATTTGCCTTTCCGGTTGGAGCTTTAGCTGATAAAATAGGACTTAAACGTATGTTTCTGATTGGATTGGGATTATTTGCTGTGGTTTATCTGGGATTTTCAGTAAACTCCAATCTCTATATTTTTCTGGGTTTATTTTTTCTGTATGGTTTGTATGCTTCTGCCACTGAAGGAGTATCCAAAGCCTGGATCACTAATATATCCGACCCTAAGGATACCGCTACAGCTATTGGCACTTTTTCTGCATTGCAAAGCATATGTACAATGCTGGCAAGTTCATTGGCAGGAGTCATTTGGTTCACATTTGGGGCTAAAACGCTGTTTGTCATGAGTGGAGTCATGGTTTTAATTGTTTTGGTTTATATGGGAAGAATGAAGGAGAAAAAATAACAACAGGACAACATAGCCAAATATAACAAGAGCTGTTACCTTATGGAAACAGCTCTTGTTTATAATTATTATTTGAAATAACACCTTATTCAACAACTTTTTTCATGGCAGTCATAGCAGCGCGTAATTCAGCTCCACAGATTTCAATGGAGTGATTGCGAATGGCTGCATTGATTTTTACCAATTCGAAGTTATCAACATGACCATCATTATCAACGTTGAAGTTCTTACCAATAATGTTGGTGTCGACCTTCGACATAAAATCAGCCAATAAGGGTTTACAGGCATGGTCGAATAAATAGCAACCATATTCAGCAGTATCTGAAATAACCCGGTTCATTTCATATAGTTTCTTACGGGCAATGGTGTTGGCGATAAGTGGAGTTTCGTGCAAAGACTCATAATAAGCCGATTCATTTTTAATTCCCGAGCAGGTCATAGTTTCGTATGCTGATTCAACACCTGCTTTGATAAAGGCAACCATCAATGTCGCATTATCGAAGTATTCCTGTTCTGAGATTTCCATATCTCCCGCCGGAGTTTTCTCAAAGGCAGTTTCACCGGTTTCAGCACGCCAGGTCAACAGGTTTTTATCACCCGCAGCCCAGTCTTCCATCATGGTTTTCGAGAATTCACCCGATAAAATATCATCCATATGTTTTATAAACAATGGACGCATGATATCCTTCAATTCATCAGCCAATTTATAAGCTTCGATTTTTGCAGGATTCGAAAGACGATCCATCATATTAGTGATACCACCTATTTTCAGGGCTTCAGTAATAGTTTCCCAACCATACTGAACTAATTTAGATGCATATACTTTATCAATTCCTTTTTCAATCATTTTGTTGAAACTCAGGATTGAACCTGTTTGGAGTAAACCACAAGATGGTTTGTTCGCCCATTAGATCCGATTTTACTTCCGCTACGAAAGATGAAAGCAACACGCCGGCTTTATGACCGCCGGTACCAACACAATAGGCTTTAGCAATTTCAAGTCCATCACCGTTCGGGTCATTATCCGCATGTACGGCAATAAGAGTAGGAACACCGAAACCACGTAGATATTCAGCACGAACCTCCGAAGCAGGAGACTTTGGTGCTACCATGATAACAGTGATATCCTTGCGGATTTGCGTACCTTCTTCTACAATGTTAAAACCATGTGAATAGGCCAGTGCAGAACCTTTTTTCATTAAATGCATTACCTGGTTTACAACAGAAGTATGTTGCTTATCAGGTGCCAGGTTCATCACTAAATCAGCTGTAGGTATTAGCGTTTCAAATGTTCCAACCACAAAATTATTATCAACAGCATTTTGATAAGAAGCTTTTTTCTTGTCAATTGAATCCTGACGTAATGCATAAGAGATATCAAGTCCACTATCTCGCATATTAAGCCCCTGAGCCAATCCCTGAGCACCACAACCTACCACTACGATTTTCTTTCCAAGAAGCTTTTTGACTCCATCAGCGAATTCACTGCTTTGCATAAAATCACATTTCCCTAATTCCTGAACTTTTAGGCGATGTGGAAGAGAGCTAAAATAATTTGCCATTTTTTTCGATTTTAATTGTACTTAAAAATAACCTTACCGATCATTTACAAAGTACTACTTATTTGGTTTATATTAGTTAATTGTTTATTTTTATTTTTCTAGTTAAAAGTATCTTTTGAAAGAACTTTCACCAATTCTATTCTATCAGAACAACATCCTGGCACGGCATGCCGTTTTATTTTCATTACGAATCTCAAACCTGAAATCCTTAGGTTCTTGTTCCAGCCGAACAATTTCAACAAATTCGTCAAAGAGAATTTCGTTTACATAATTAATCTCAAAACGTTTCACATTACATTTACGATAACAATCTAATGTAAAACAATCGCTGATCCATTGAATGTACCGAATGCTGTTGACATGTCCATTAATGTCAATATCGCTGTATTTAACTTTAAAACCGTCGTATTCTTCACCTTCAACAGAGCCAAGTTTAATTGGTTTTTCAATCAATCCAACGTTGTTACTGGCAAATTCATGAATGCCCTCCAAAGTCTGTAAATCTTTTGCTCGCCGTGTTTTCATATCAAGCATAGCCCAAATTGAACAGGCATTCCCGATAATCTCATTCTTTTCATCCCGAATGCAAAAATTACGGGTCGTGTTAGAACGTCCTACTTCTTCTATCCATGTTTCCACATGAATTTTCTCATACTGCATGGGGAAACGCGTCATTTCTATAGTCAGGCGTGATAAAACCCACGTACAATTCAATTCTTGTAACGTTCGAATACCAAAGCCATTATCATCGGCGTTATATCCAGCAGTTGTCAATAAAATATCACTTAAGGCAGCCATCGTGACCTGAAATTGGAAATCAACCAGTTGTGGTTGTATCATGAAAGAATAGGAACGTGCTTCTAACCCCATGTTTTATTCGTTTTTTTCAAATTTACGCATACTTTCAAGCATATCACTGAGTCTTTCGACTTTCGATTTTGTGATCGCAACCCTTCCTGAACGGATAAACTGCAATACACCCACCGATTCGCTTAATTCTTCGAATAGTTGTTGAGTTTCATCATAGTGACCTGTCTTCTCGAAAACAACAAAGTTTTCGTTCATCTCCAGGATATGAATATGATGATTTCGTATCAATTTTTCAATAGACCCTAATGCCAATAGCTTTTCAGTAGCCACTTTGTATAAAGCGATTTCCTGGAACACCAGTCCTTCATCGGTATTATAATAGGATTTCAATATATCCACCCGTTTATCAATTTGTTGAACAACTTTCTCAACCATGTCTAATGTGGTGTAGAGTGTGATGGTAAACTTATGAATTCCGTTAATGGCAGATGGTGATACTGAAAGAGTCTCTATGTTCAAAGCCCTGCGCGTGAAAATAATAGTGATTTGATTCAACAAACCGACTGTATTTTCCGAAAAAACTGTTATTGTAAATAATGTATTTTCCATGATTTAATCTCCCAATAAAATGTTATTAACTGAAGCACCGGTTGGAATCATCGGAAATACCATCCCATTCATTTCAACGTTGACAACCAATAAGTAAGGTTTATCATCCTTCAACATATCGGCAATGGCAGCATCGAGTTCTTCCCTGACATGAACTTCCGTCCCATCAATGCGATAAGCTTTTGCAATGGCAATGAAATCAGGATTTTGCATCTTGGTAAATGAGTAACGCTCTTCGAAAAACATTTCCTGCCACTGTCGCACCATGCCCAGGAAATGATTGTTGAGAATGATCATTTTAACCCCTATTTGTTCCTGCATGATCGTACCAAGTTCTTGGATGGTCATTTGAAAACCCCCATCGCCACAGAAAACACAGACTGTACGTTCAGGAGCTCCCATTTTTGCGCCAATAGCCGCTGGCAGTCCAAATCCCATGGTTCCTAAGCCTCCCGATGTAACCATACTTCGGGTTTGTGAGTAATTAAAGTAGCGGGCAGCCATCATTTGATTTTGACCTACATCGGTGACCAACACAGCATTATTAAAAGTGGCTTCCGATACTTTATGAATCACTTCTCCCATGGTTATTTCACCCGACGTCGGATGAACTTCACGTTGAATGACTTTGTCAAATTCCATTTTTTCAAACTCTTTGAAGGAATCAATCCATTCCGTATGAGTTGCTTTGTGAATTAACTGAGTCAATGCAGGCAATGTTTCCAAGGCTGAACCTAGTACCGGGGCATCAGGTTTTACGTTTTTACCTATTTCGGAAGGATCAATATCTAAGTGAACAATTTTAGCCTGTTTGGCATATGTTTTCAAATCTCCCGTCACACGGTCGTCGAAGCGCATCCCGATGGCAATCAGCACATCACACTCATTTGTCTTCATGTTGGGACCCACGTTTCCATGCATGCCCAGAAAACCTTTGTTCAGCCTGAAATCGGAAGACATGGCGGACAGACCCAGTAATGTGGAAGCTGCGGGAATATCGGCTTTTTCCAAAAATGCAACCAGTTCCTTTTCAGCGTTTGAAAGAATTACCCCCTGTCCCACCAGGGCAAACGGTTTTTTTGCCTGATTAATCAATTCAGCGGCCAGTTCTATCTGTTCAGGATTAACCTCCGGAACAGGCATATAGCTGCGGATATAGGTGCAAGGTTTATATTCGAATTCGATTTCCGCCAATTGTGCATTCTTTGCGAAGTCGAGCACTACCGGTCCCGGTCTCCCACTACGGGCAATATAAAAGGCACGGGCTACTGCCCACGCAATATCTTCAGCCCGACGAATCTGATAGGCCCATTTTGTAATCGGTTGGGTAATACCAACCACGTCGATTTCCTGAAAGGCATCTGTTCCTAACAATGATGCACTAACCTGTCCGGTAATAACCACCATGGGTGTACTGTCCATCAAAGCATCCCCTATCCCTGTAATGGCATTCGTAGCAGCCGGTCCTGAAGTAACCAGGCAGACGCCAACTTTTCCGGATACACGGGCATAACCTTGGGCCGCATGCGTAGCTCCTTGTTCATGCCGTGTTAAGATATGATTGATTTGCTTGTCAAAATCGTACAAAGCATCGAATACGGGCATAATAGCACCTCCCGGATAACCGAAAATGGTATCTACACCTTCATTCACTATCGAGTGCATGAATGCCTGGGCCCCTGTCATTTTAGTTTTTGTTTCCATTTATAAGTAAACTATTTAACGAGTAAAAAAGATAATATGCAAAAAGTAAACACGGAACGCGGAATGCATACCACTCATTCGTACTTCATATTATTAATCGATCATTCTTACTGCCCCTTTATCAGCCGAACTTACCAGACTGGCGTATGCCCGTAAGGCTTTTGAAACGACTCGATTTCTGTCTTTGGGTTTAAATGCATCTTTTCCACGTGCCTCTTCAGCCTTCCTTCGTCTGAGTAATTCTCCTTCACTCACGTTTACCTGAATCAATCGATTCGGAATATCTATTTCGATAATATCACCATCCTGAATTAACCCGATATTACCCCCTGCGGCTGCTTCGGGCGAAACATGACCGATCGAGAGTCCTGAAGTACCTCCTGAGAATCGTCCATCAGTAATCAGGGCACAAGCTGCTCCTAAATGTTTTGATTTAATATACGAGGTAGGATACAACATCTCTTGCATTCCCGGACCACCTTTTGGTCCTTCATGAGTAATCACCACCACATCCCCTGACACTACTTTACCGCTTAAAATGGCAATGCAAGCCGCATCCTGGGAAGTATAAACCTTGGCCGGTCCACTGAATTTCCAGATACTTTCGTCTACACCGGCTGTTTTTATAACGCATCCATCCTGTGCAATGTTTCCTTTAAGAATGCCCAGGCCGCCATCCTTGGTATAGGCGTGTTCCATGTCCCGGATACAACCATTAACCCTGTCTGAGTCTAATTCAGCATATTGTGTATGTTGTGAACCCATGACCAGATTGAATTTATGAGCCGGTGAACTTTTATATTTTTCAATCGCCGCGGCACAAACCGTTGGACTTGTAATATCAAATTTATCGATGGCTTCACCTAAAGTCATCCCATCTGCCCGACAAACAGAAGTATCTAGCAATCCTCCTTTACTAAGTTCGGCAAGGATTCCCAGGATTCCTCCGGCACGGTTTACATCTTCTATATGGTATTTAGGAGAGTTAGGAGCCACTTTACACAGGCACGGTGTATGACGCGAAAGAGCATCTATATCGTCCATAGTGAATTCTACTTCCGCTTCATGGGCAATGGCTAAAATATGAAGAACCGTATTGGTTGAACCACCCATGGCAATATCCAATGTCATGGCGTTGTTGAATGCTGCACGGGTAGCGATGGATCGTGGTAATACAGTGTCATCACCCTCAAAATAGTACTTATTGGCATTCTCTACAATCAGTCTGGCTGCGTCAATAAACAGTTGTGCCCGGTTGACATGAGTAGCTACAATGGTGCCATTGCCAGGCAATGCCAAACCTATTGCTTCATTCAGACAATTCATGGAATTGGCGGTAAACATGCCTGAACATGATCCACAAGTTGGACATGCAGCGTTTTCTATTCTTTTCACCTGTGCATCCGAAACATTTTCATCCGCCGATTGAACCATGGCATCAATCAAATCCAAATGTTTACCGTCAAGTTCGCCGGCTTCCATGGGACCTCCTGATACAAAAATAGTAGGTATATTGATGCGCATAGCTGCCATGAGCATCCCCGGAGTTATCTTGTCGCAATTACTGATACACACCATGGCATCGGCTCTGTGCGCGTTCACCATATATTCCACACTGTCGGCAATTATATCGCGCGATGGTAATGAATAAAGCATGCCTTCATGTCCCATGGCGATTCCATCATCAATGGCAATCGTATTGAATTCAGCAGCAAAACAACCGAGTTTTTCAATTTCTGCTTTTACTTTCTGACCAATTTCATGCAAGTGTGCATGTCCCGGCACAAACTGGGTAAATGAATTTACAATAGCGATGATTGGTTTTCCCATTTGCTTGTCGGTCATCCCATTTGCACGCCAAAGTGACCGGGCGCCTGCCATCTTTCTTCCGGCAGTTGTAGTATTGCTTCTTAATTCCTGTTTCATTTTATTGTTTTATATGCAAAGACTGATTAAATAAAAAACCTTTCTCCGTTATGGTGAGAAAGGTTTTTTGTATTTTCAAATACATTTATATACGTAACCCTCTCACCTTTGATTTTCGACCAAAAGAAGCACGACGAGTACGAGGATAGTATAAATGCGTTGAGAAGTCATAATGTTATATTTCGGCTGCAAAGATACAGCAAGAATTCGAAACAACAAATAGTTTGGAAGATTTAATTGTTATTTTTATTCAAATTGTAAGAAATCAGGCTTATTTTATGCGAGAAAATCATAAATCATTTCGTTCAGGTAACAGAAAGAATTAAATGTAGCTTTTTAAATCATACAGAACAAAACGAATTCGGCATCAATACCCAATGCAGCTTCAAACAGCAAAGCATATTCGGTTGTTACGGCACGTTTGCAATTAAGGACCTCATTCAATATGGTGTACGACATGTTCATTTGCGAGGCAAGTTTTCGTTGCGAGATACCACGAAATTCAATTTCGTCTTTATCACTTCGCCTGGATGTGTTGGTTCACCCGGTTCGAGGTTGTTTGCTATCATGTGGGGGTCAACCCCTTTTAGATTAATCACAATACGTTTGTTTGGAAAGTCAATTAGGATTCAATTGTTGTATGATTAGAAGTAATATGTTGTATATAAACTATGTTGTTTTCTTTATCATAATTGTAAATAATGTACCAGGTAGTGTTTCTGTTTCTTTTATACTTATATACTTTTTGACCGTATTGTTTATGAGTACTGTAAATAGTATTGAAATGAATTGCACGTTTATCAATGCTTCGACAAACAGTCATAATATCCGATACATAGTTGAGACAATATTCTCTATTAAGTGATATTTCCGGCCAGGATATCAAACCTACCAAAATTTTATGTAAATCATTGTTTGCCTTTTCACTAATCAATACCATGTTCATCACAAAATTTATGAACCATTTGTATTGCTTGTTTCTCAAACTCATCAACTGTCATATAACCTTCGGGAATAACCCCATTTTTCGTAGGATTTTCAAACTCAACAGCTTTACGATGCCGACGTAATTCTTCTAATAATCTTTTCCCCGAAGGAAAGCCGTCATCAATTTTTACAGTGTGTATCATAAATTCTGTATTTTTTTTGCAAGGAATAACTTATGCATACTTTGATGATGCAAATATACAAACATCATTTTATATGACATCCTAATAATTTGTAAAATCTTTTACGATAACAATGTAGGATTTTGATTTGTTCTGACACCTAATAGAGCCCTTTAAATTATCAATATCCGACCAAGCTTGAATTATTATACCTGTAAATTTTCATCCTCCAAATACACTTACTTATAATCCATTACATAACAATACCTGGTGAAAAATTATTTGAGAAAAAATAACGGCCGAACCTCTTATATTCATTACTTCAATCAGGGTTCTTTTCCCCTTTTCGGAACATGCCTTACTGGTGCCTACCTGTACAAAACCTCCTGGAATAGTCTTTAGACGTTACATACATATTACATATATGTGATGAGTATCTGTTTTGTGTTTAATTTATAAAACCATTTCAGGAGAGTCTAAGGAGGTTCTCAGGACACGGGTACAGTGTCCCACGATTAATTTGAAACATTTCAATGGGTCGAACTACATAAAGATAGCCGAAAATTAAACCTTCCTGAAAATAACCATGCAGTCATTATCCATTAATTTTGATCAAAATCCAGAGATAAGTGTTCTATAAAAAACAAAAACAGTTTAAGATAAGCCTGCTAAAATGGACAATGATGATAAAATTGTATTATTTTTGTAAGCAATTTGGAAAATATCATGGAAAAAAGAACCTATCAATACATCAACAATATAAACTCACCAATTGATTTAAAGGCAATTAACAAAAACAACTTACCGGCTGTTTGCGATGAATTGCGTCAATTTATTATCGATGAAGTGTCTAAGAATCCGGGCCATTTAGGTTCCAGTTTAGGGGTTGTCGAACTCACAGTAGCGCTGCATTATGTATTCAACACCCCATATGATCGTATAGTATGGGATGTGGGTCATCAGGCATATGGTCATAAGATCCTTACCGGTCGACGCGACCGCTTTCATACCAACCGTCAGTTTAAAGGTTTATGCGGGTTCCCAACTCCCAAGGAAAGTGAATATGATGCCTTTGGTGTAGGTCATTCTTCCACTTCCATATCAGCGGCTCTGGGTATGTCTGTAGCCTCGTTGCTGAAAGAAGAACCTACCCGTAATGTGATAGCTGTGATTGGTGATGGCGCCATGACAGGTGGCCTGGCATTCGAAGGGCTGAATAATACATCGGTTGATAAAAACAATCTGCTGATTATCCTGAATGATAATCAAATGGCCATTGATCCGGTTCAGGGTGGATTTACTCAATATCTGGTTGACATAACCACTTCACGCACGTATAACAAGATTCGTTTTAAAGCTTACAAATTGTTGAAAAAGCTGCATATCATCACCGAAGACAATAAAAAGCGGATCACTCAATTCAATAACAGTGTTAAGGCTACTTTAACCAGGCAAACCAATATATTTGAGGGATTGAACATCCGGTACTTCGGACCGGTTGATGGTCATGATGTGGAAGGTTTAGTGCGCATACTGAGTGATATTAAACATTTCAAGGGACCTAAGGTGCTCCATTGCATCACTAAAAAAGGAAAAGGGTATGAACCTGCTGAGAAATCAGCCACTCTATGGCACGCTCCCGGTAAATTCGATGTGGAAACAGGAGTACGCAATCTGACAAAATCTCAAGACCTGACACCACCGCTGTTTCAGGAAGTATTTGGAGAGACTTTACTGGAGCTGGCACTGATAAATGATAAAATTGTAGCGGTCACTCCGGCTATGCCTTCGGGTTGTTCCATGATTGTTATGCAAAAGGCATTACCCCATCGTGTTTTTGATGTGGGCATTGCCGAAGGTCATGCGGTGACTTTCTCCGCCGGTATGGCAAAAGAAGGATTAATGCCTTTTTGTAATATCTATTCCTCCTTCATGCAACGGGCATATGACAATGTGATTCATGATGTGGCACTTCAGGAGCTTAATGTGGTGTTGTGTCTAGATCGTGCAGGAATTGTGGGATCCGACGGCGCTACTCATCATGGTCAGTTCGATCTGGCATACATGCGTTGCATTCCAAACCTCACTATTTCAGCTCCCCGTAATGAAATTGAACTTAGAAATCTGATGTATACTGGTCAAATGCCAAATATGGGTCCATTTGTAATTCGTTACCCGCGTGGTAAAGGGACGACAATTGACTGGCATCAACCTATGAAAGCATTATCCATCGGAAAAGGTGAATGCCTGAAGGAAGGAAAAGATCTTGCCATAATCACTATAGGAACTATGGCTAATCCAACCGGAAAAGCCATCGAACTTATAGAAAGTGAATATAACACGTCGATTGCTCATTATGACATACGCTTCCTGAAGCCTTTGGACGAATCTATGTTGCACTTTATCGGTAAGAAATTCAAACAGATCATCACCATTGAAGATGGAGTGATTCAGGGTGGTTTTGGTAGTGCCGTGCTGGAATTCATGTCTGATCATAAATACAATGTTCAGGTGAAACGTCTTGGCATTCCCGACAGTTTCATTGAGCACGGCACACCCGAAGAATTATATGCCATGTTGGGATTGGATGAAAAGGGAATTTCAAGTAGTATTACGGAATACATGAAAGAATTAAAATGTCTTAAGCTTGAAAAACTGGTAGTTTAGCACCCTCGTATTTAATAAATTATTGCCACAGGGTGTTCCTGTGGCTTTTTTTATTTCCTTCCATAAATAATAACTCCTGATTAGTTGTTAAGATGAATCTTTTTTTATAACCTTTGCCAAATAAAACAGACTACTATGAAATATTTATTTATTATAATCATCCTATTCATCTCAATTCACGGGAACTCGCAATCAATTCTCTTCAAAGAGCCATTAAAGTTCTCCATTCATCAACATGCGAAAACAGCATTGACAGGTCTTCTTACCGAAACAAAATGGAATACTCTTTTTCCGAATCGTTATGGTCATGGAGATCGAAGTTTGAAAACAAATGTGTCCGATTTTTATTCCTTCAGGTCATTTGTAGAAGCTGCTAAGTACTTTCCCGATTTTCTGTCGGGCGATATCAGTACCCAAAAACGAGAACTGGCAGCATTTCTTGCAAATGTGGCTCAGGAAACCAGTGGTGGTTGGGCTGAAGCTCCGGGTGGCTACTTCAAATGGGGGCTTTATTTTGTGGAAGAACAGGAAGATAGTACTAAAAACAAGTATGCCGACTATACCAAGCTAAAATACATGCCTGTTCCCGGCAAAAGTTACCTTGGAAGGGGTCCTAAACAACTTAGCTGGAATTATAATTATGGTCAGTTCAGTGAGGCTTGGTTTGGCACAAAAGATTCCCTAATGCTCCACCCCGAATGGTTGGCACATGACCCTGTACTTTCATTTGCCTCGGCTTTCTGGTTCTGGATGACACCACAGTTTCCCAAACCTTCGTGCCACGATATTATGTCCGGAAACTGGAAGCCTACTGCCAATGACCTGTTGAAAGGACGGGTTCCCGGCTTTGGTGCCACTGTAAATATTATCAATGGAGGTGTGGAATGTGGAACCGGTCATGAACTTGACAAGACCACTTTTCGTTATAAATACTATCAGTTTTTCTGCAACTATTTCAACGTTTCTCCGGGTGAGAATATCGATTGTAATAATCAGAAACCTTTCGGACAATAATGAAAGGATTTAAACCTGAATAAATAAATATTGCAAATGTTAATTTTATTGCAAAACAAGAACATTTAAATATTTAAGAATATGCCACTGAAATCCGGAAAAAGCAAAGAGGTAATCAGTTCAAATATAGAAGAACTGGTTCATAGTTATGAAGAGAAAGGTACAATTGGAACAAGCCATCCTAAGACAAAGAAAAAGGCACAAAAACAAGCAGTAGCCATTGCCTTATCCAAGTCAAGGGAAAAAGGGAAATAAACATTCAGTACTCCTCTGACAAAAATATACATAATGATCAATAATTCTTCAAAATCCTTGGTGCTGACAGTTGGAATAGTAGTTCTTCTGACAGTCCTTTTAATAAAAAGACTTTACATAAGAAGCTATTCAATGGATTCAACACTAAGCGTTTTGGTTGGATTTGCTGTGATATTTATTGGTTATCTAATTCTAAAAATAGTTTTAAATAAGAAGAAGTAGATAACCTTCACATTTGAAAATATTAAATACCATTCTTGTCAACAAATACGGTTGTCCATCTGTTAAACATAGTACAAATCAATGCATAAAACTGTATTTAAACGATGGAGGCAATAAAATGGAGCAAACTAACTTTGTTATAACTATCAGCCGTCAGTTAGGCTGTGGAGGGGCGAGCATAGGCAAGCAAATAGCAAACAACTTGAATATCTTTTTTGCCGACCGGGAAATCATCAGTAAAGCGGCTAAACAGCTGGCAACACTGGAAGAAAATTTAGAATCGCGTGAGGAAAAAATGCTTTCATTCTGGCACTCTTTCAAAAAGACTACTCAAACCCACGGTGTTTACATGGCTCCTGTTTCCCCGATACTCGAGTTCACTGATGATGAATTGTTTGCCGTTGAATCGGATGTTATAAGACGTATTGCCAGTGAAGGTCCGGCAGTATTGATTGGTCGTTGTGGCTTTCATGTACTTCGTCAATATCCCAATCATATTAGTATTTTTATGCACGCCGATCGTGAATTTCGAAACAACAGGATTCAACAGTCGTACAACTTATCTCATGACGAAGCCGAAAAAATGATTGAAAGAAGTGATAAAGAAAGATCTGCCTATTGTAGAACCTATACTGGTAAAGAGTGGACGGATGCCAGAAATTATGACATCTCAATGGATACCAGCAAATTGGGTATTGATAAAACGGTTGAGTTTATTTTAAATTATCTCAGAATCACACCTGCCCTGGGCATAAAATAACTGCCATTGATATTTCTTAATCACGGTAGCTTCACCCTAAAATTGAATTATAATGGGAATTAATTCGTGTGTAATTAATCCATTTTTCAATTCCCTCTTTCTTTGTATCTTTGCACAAGAAATAATTCCTAATCATTAAATTCAACAATTACACAACAAATGGCAGACGAAAAAAAAGTAATATTCTCAATGGTGGGCGTCAGTAAGGCGTTTTCACCACAAAAAAAAGTATTAAATAACATCTACCTTTCATTTTTCTACGGGGCAAAAATTGGTATTATAGGGTTGAATGGATCGGGTAAATCAACTCTTTTGAAAATCATTGCCGGAGTAGAGAAAACATTCGATGGAGAAGTAGTATTCTCACCCGGTTATTCAATCGGTTACCTGGAACAGGAGCCTCATTTGGATCCAAATAAAACAGTAAAAGAAATAGTACAGGAAGGTGTGCAGGAAATTGTTGACATGCTGGCTGAATATGAAAAGATCAATGAACAGTTTGCCGAGCCTGATGCTGATTTTGATAAACTTATTGCCCGCCAGGGTGAATTGCAGGAGCTGCTGGATCATGCGGATGCATGGAACCTGGATAATAAGCTGGAAAGGGCTATGGATGCCCTGCGTTGCCCTGCTGAAGAAGCAATGGTATCTGTACTGTCAGGTGGCGAACGTCGTCGTGTAGCCCTCTGCAGGTTATTGCTCCGTCAACCGGATATTTTGTTATTGGATGAACCTACCAATCACCTTGATGCCGAATCAGTGGAATGGCTGGAACATTATCTGCAACAATATGCCGGTACGGTGATCGCCATCACTCACGACCGTTACTTCCTGGATAACGTTTCGGGCTGGATACTGGAATTGGACCGTGGTGAAGGCATACCCTGGAAAGGAAACTACACTTCATGGCTGGAACAGAAAACAGCTCGCATGGCAGGTGAAGAGAAGCAAGCAAGCAAACGCCGTAAGACATTAGAACGTGAACTTGAATGGGTCCGTATGGCTCCTAAAGCCCGTCATGCCAAAGGGAAGGCCCGTTTGGAAGCTTACGACCGGCTGATCAATGAAGATCAGAAAGAGAAGGAAGACAAGTTAGAGATATTTATACCCAATGGCCCTCGCCTGGGGAATAAAGTAGTAGAAGCTATAGGAGTTTCAAAAGCATTCGGAGATAAGCTGCTCTTTGAAAACCTCAACTTCATGTTACCACCAAATGGAATTGTCGGAATCATTGGACCAAACGGTGCCGGTAAGACAACATTATTTCGTCTGATGATGGAATTAGAGAAAGCCGACAAAGGAACATTCGAAGTAGGTGAAACTGTAAAGATAGGTTATGTGGATCAGAGTCATGCTGATATCGATCCTGATAAAACTGTTTATCAGGTAGTATCAGGAGGAACTGAATTTATTCGTGTCGGAGGAAAGGAAATTAATGCACGTGCTTATCTTTCGCGGTTTAACTTCACGGGAGGTGATCAGGAAAAGCTTTGCGGCATTCTATCAGGTGGTGAACGTAACCGATTGCACCTGGCTATCACACTTAAATCAGAAGCTAATGTATTACTTCTGGATGAACCTACCAATGACATTGATGTGAACACTCTCCGCGCATTGGAAGAAGGTCTTGAAAGTTTTGCAGGATGTGCTGTGGTCATTTCGCATGATCGATGGTTCCTCGACCGTATTTGCACTCACATTATTGCCTTTGAAGGAAACTCGGAGATATTTGTATTCGAAGGTTCATACTCCGAGTATGAAGAAAATAAACATATGCGTTTAGGTGATGAGGGACCAAAAAGAATTCGATTCAAAAAATTAATCGTATAATAAAATCCATTTTATTGATCATAAATATCCCGTTAAACGTAAGCATCCCAAATCAGCCGTTTGTAGAACGCAAAAAAAACGGGCTTAGAGTAAACATTATTCTCTAAGCCCGTTTTTATTGTGTGTTATTGTTTTAGGGGAGTAAGGCTTCCCAA
>CAIYOZ010000171.1 GCA_903927945.1 uncultured Bacteroidales bacterium
ATATTATATACCGGTCGTTCAAAATCAATAATCTGACCAAATACAGGCAATTCATTTTTACCGATAATATCTACATTTACCGACATAGGTAGTGTCGGAATATCTTTCGTGGTGACTTCCTTGTCGGTATTATAATAATTTTTAATCTGCGGATAAAACTCTTCTTTGACCTTTTCTACAGATTTGGCTTTCTTTTGTACCAATCCGGTTGCATCTACATATTTACTAAACAGGAAATGGAATAATTTATCATCTCCCGGTATATCAATTTCAACAGGTGCCGAAAAATTAATCAGATTGTTGCTGTAATTGCTCATATACCCCAGGTAGCTTTGGCTAAATTGGATATTTTTATCAGAGTTGGCAAATAAAGTGGCTTTAGTTGAATCTTCATTCGATACGGCAGTTTCTATCTGTCTGATCGTTTCGTTCAGATATTTGTATAACGAACCATCCAGAAGTGTTCGAACGGCCGAAAGTTTGGTTTTTGAAAACTGAAAGAACACCTCGTTAGTAGATACCAACAACAATCCAATGCTGATTTTCTCCTGAATTTCAGGACGAACAACGGCTGATAATATGGAATAATGCGATTTCATGTTCTTAATTATTAAAATGGTGAGTTTATATACTCCAGGAATGTTTTAATAACTCGCTCTTCCCAATGGGTATTGAAAAGCTCGTTATTTATTTTATGCGTAGCGACCGTTAAGTCGATGTTCCAATCGGTAGGTATTAACTTTAGTATCTCATCGAAGTTATTTTTACATTCGAACGTGCAAAGATAGAAATATTCTTTCAGATTTTGAATATAATCCCTATTAAAATCTGTTTTTTGAAATAACAGCTTCAGTAAAGGTATATCTGTAAGACATTCATTCTCTGTTAATAGTGACAGTTGCCAGTCCATTGTCCTGGTATTGAATATAGCCCCATGGTCTATTGGCAAGAAATTATAATTATCCTGTATATCGATCAGTAAATTTATGTTATTGTAATTCCTGTCTTCATTGGCTATCCAAAGATCAAACAACGCTATCTTCAATAAATTATCCCGATGCTCCCAATATCCCTTTTGTTTCTTAATATCAGGCAAATCGGTAAAATGAGTTAACTCCTGATAGTACCGGCTGTATTTAGAACCAAAACAAGTTTTATCGAAATAATGTTTAGGAACACCAAGATGTTTTACATGTTCATAGTTCACCTTTACGAACGTAAAATCTGGCACCGGTAAGTGCCACAAGCGAAGAAACGATGCAGCCACATATTCACAAAACAAATTGGTTGCATTACCACCTTGCGCATATTTACAAACATACTCCCGCATATCGCTGCACAACACCAAAACAGGCCTGTCACCTGTTAGATATTGCCTGTTGGCAGTTTGTATGCTGTTTAGTGTTTGCATATTTAAAACTCTTCAGAAATTTACCTTTGCTGCAGCACGATTATATCCTGTGCCAAAGTAAATAGCTATTATTCACTCAACGATTTTTGTTTTATTCTTCTTTACTTATTCTCCCACACGATACAATTCGTGCGAGAGAGGTGGTAAGCGGGGCAACTATATTACATAGTTTCATCCTCTTGAGTGGTATTTTTTTTGTTTTCAAGAGAGCGAATGCTTTTTGCATTTAAGGGGCTAACCACCTTCTTACCTGTTTCGGCTTCTAATTTCAAACGCGCTTCTTTGGCTATAGTACCTCCACGTTTTGCCACATCTTCATGTTCCGGAAATGAATCGGGGTTTGTAACAGCTGATATTTCTTTCGTAGACAATTCTGCAAGCATATTGAGAACCAATTCTTTATTTGTCATATTATCACGAAGATTTTCTTTTTTCAATCCTTTGAATTTCTTATACTCTCTGGCTGTTTTCTCTGCCCATGTTTTATAAATGATGTCAGTCAAGGTAGCAAACTCAATTCCTTCCTCTAAACCAAGTCGTTTCCATTCATCGGTCAGGTCCTTGCGAATCTCAATACTCTTCAGGCGTTGGTTGATCCAATTGTCCGAGTAGCCCAGACGTTTGTAATCGGTCATGGCCTGTTCAATAGACAATTCAGGGTCTTGCATCTGATCCAGCCGTTCTTTTGCAACTTCGGCTAACCACACTTTGAAAGGCTCCGCTTTTTTTGAGGGGATAGATTGAATGATACGAAAAGTTTGGGTGGTATTCCCTGCCAATGTTTTACGTAGTTTCCCGGTTTCGGTGGTCATTGCTACCTGGGGACAATTTGTCCCCAGGTAGTCGCCTAGCAAGGTATCACGCTTTCTCAACTTTTTCAAATAATCGGTTGGGTTGGTGCTATCTGTCAGCACACCAATGACATCCACTATGGAGAAATACCATTCTTCTTCCTCTTCATTCCAGAACGTTCTGATTTTTCTATCTTCGAAAAGTTTCAGTGAGCTTCCTTTTTTCATAATTTTTATAGGAATAAATGATTGGTGATTATTTCAACTGGTTAGAAATACTAACCACTTCACTACCTTCCGAGTTCAATTTATTTTTCAGCCATTTCCAATAGTTTCGTACCTTTTTGTAATCTGCCTGATCGGTTAACAGGGCGATAATGTCCAACACCGAAAACCACCATTTTTCCGATTGTTCGTCCCAGGCGGTTCGAACTTGGTGCGCTTCGAATAATTGTACTTTCTCTTCCATGATTTCTAGGATTATTTGGTGAATGATAATTGGTTAATTGTGGCGAATCCAGCAATAATTCTCATATGCTGCCCCACGATTGTATCCAGTGGCAAAGTAAAAAGCTATTATTGACTCAACGATTTATGTTTTATCCTTCTTTACTTATTCTCCCACACGATACAATCGTGCGGGAACGGTGGAAATTGGGATAATAATAAATCGAAAACTTATATTCATTTCCATTACTGGTTTTTTCCAGGTAATCAAATTCCATTAACCATTGTTGGAAGTCGAATAACCGGTCATGAATAAATAAAACCTTTTCAGATACAGTTGCTAATGAATTAAACTCATCTTTCATTTTGTCAAACTGAAAACGTTCGTCTATCTTAGGGTCTGTATCTGGTATATATTCAGGTACATAATCATAATTTCGCCTTATGCTTTTGATTGTTTTTTTGTAATAATCAGCCAAAGGACCTTTTGGTATACCACTATAATCGAAATCACAATAATCGGATATAATCTGGATATTTGAATCTAAATTCCTCTTTAGATTTAATAAAAATTTCTTCTCGAAATTATTATCAATAATAACTTGAATTAAGTCGAATTCTAAACCTTGCCAATCATAATACTCAATAAAATTACTATTCACATACCCCAGTATCATTTCGTAGTCTTTATATTCATCGATATTATCACACAGTTCAATTTCAAAATCAGTGTACCTGTCTATAAACTTTTGTACGCTGAATTTTCTTTTGTACTGATCAATAACTTGTTTCTCAAGTTGATCGACATTGAAAAATTCATGGAAAGCCTTTAATCCATCATGTAGGAAATCGGCGAATGCTTTTGCTTTTTTTGTTTCCATTGTATATTAATATCAGTTGATAGTAATTTTTTCAATTTACAAATTTACAGATTTTTTACAGTATATCACCTAATAGTCATATTGAATTTTTTAAACATGTTTTATAGCATATTTTATAAATATTATATTATTGAGAATTAAACCCATCCTTTGCTCCTGCTTTTGCTGAATAAATCTTCCTGCCTTTGTCCTACAAGTGTCTTGAGACAATACGTACATAAAACGTACATAATACGTACATACTACCATGATAATACGTATTTATATAAGTACGTATTATTATGGTAGTATTATGGTATTTAAAAGTTATTGTGTACATTTGCAAGCAAGACAGTTGTAGGAGGTAGGCAGGAGGGTGGCAGGTAGTCGGTAGTTGGAAGTTGGAAGTAGAGAGTAATATGTTGGTAGCCAGCAGTAACCTCAAACTTTCAAACTCTTAAACTCTTGAACACGGAACTCGGAACGCAGAACACGGAACACGGAACGCGGAACAATTTAAATAAACAATAGCATGGCAATAATTAAGGGAGCAATTCAAATGAATGGAGGCATCAAAGGTGTTTCATTCTACAGTTTGAGAGGGAGTGACAAAGTATTTATGCGCACCAAAGGGGGAGCCACCAAGGATCAGATAGCCACCTCGCCCAAGTTTGCAGGTCTGCGCAAGCAACAAAAAGAGTTTGGCGGAAGTTCCAAGTTCGCATCATTGACACGGTATGCCTTCGGAGGACTGCACCGGTTGGCGGATTATAATCTCATGCCGGTACTGAGCGGCATGGGTAAGAACCTGATGAAGCTGGATACCGTATCGGAAGTGGGCAAACGGGACCTGAAGCTGTCCGTTTATCCAAAGGCATTGGAAGGTTTTAATTTTAATCGCAACTATCCGTTCAACACGGTGTTGCGCATCTTACCACGGCTGGAGTTGAACCGTGAGACTTTAAAAGCTGATGTAACCATCCCTCGCATTAATACCGATATTGATTTGCTGAACATACAGAAGCTTCCTTTTTTCAGGTTGATCATCTGCCTGGGTACCGTATCAGACATGGTGTATAATCCAACGATCGATGAATATGAGCCAATGGTATTCGATTTGCATGGAGCCAGTGAAACCGTGACCGGGGAATGGAACTCAACCCAGACCATCCTCCCCGAGCATACAATGAGTGTGGAAATGGATGCAACCCAAGTAGCATCACTTACCGGGAATGTGACTGTACTGCTGAGCATGGCGGTTGAATTTGGGAATGTAGGATTCACAGGGGAGCCGGTGGAAGTGAAGTATGCCGGGTGTGGGAAGGTGCTGGTAGTGGGATAGATTTAGTTTATTGGTTGATCGAAGGTACCCACTTTATTTAAAGTTATAATTCAAAATTAAAATCATTATTATCAGATTGATTCAATTGATAAGAATCCAATTCTCACCTAATTTATAATAGCTTGCAACAAAATTTACAAAAGTTTTGTTATCAATTTAATTGCTTATTCGTACATTTGTATGGATATTATAAAAAAAGGACTAAACTTACCTGCCTTTAAAGGTCATTTCCTTGTCAAATTACATAAATAAGAACTCATGAGACGATCATTCATTCTTTCCAGCATTTTAGTAATGTGTTTTGCCTTGTATGCCCAAACCAATCAGGTACCGGCTACTTTACCAACGAAAACAGAAAGCAATCAGAAGACACCTTCTGACAGTACAAAAACAAAGAAGCAGACACCCAAACGGGAGCATAAAAAAATAATCATGGCGCTCGACACCCTGACCATGAGCGATTACACATTGAGCATTGAGCGGGTGAATGACAACTTGAATTCAATTAATGACAGCTCCAAATTAGGAAATGAAGTAACCAACATAAGCCATAGAATTGACTTTATGACGAAAGATGTTAAGCTGATCCGTCAAAATATACGGGGTCATCAAACAGGAATTCATTTGAAGAATCAGTATCTTTATCAGAGTTTCATCAACAAATTGGATGATGAAACTGACCTCATTCAGGATCAACTGAAAGATATTTACCACCGGGTATATCACGCCAAGCTGCATCTGAAGAAAGTACTTGCCGATTCTATTTTTCGTAAGTTGTATGCCGACAAAGAACTTCGCAAGACATTTGACGATAAACTGATTCGCCTGGAATGGAAATGGAATCGTACGGACAGTCTGACAAAAGCCAATGTCGACACATTGAATGCATTGAAAATCAGGCTGTCGGACAACGGTTTAGAATTAGCCAATATGATCATTATTATGAACAGAAGGCTCGACCGTACATTACCAAAACTGTTCGGACAGGAGGTGAATAACCTATGGGAACCTGCCAAACCGGTGACCCTGTCGAAGATAGCCTCCCGAAATACGATCAGCGTGTTTACGGGTGAAAAGAATGCAATCAGTTATTATACAAGCCAGACCTGGGATGAACGGGGTTTTGTACTGGTATTGGGAATATTGTTTTTCATATGGTTTTTAGTGAACCGAAAATTAATAAAATTATTTAAGGTTAATCCCGATTCATTCAGCTACCTGAACCTTCAGTACCTGAACAGACATCCTGTACTTTCATTACTGGTAGTGTTGTTGAGCCTTATGCCTTTCTTCGATGCCTATGCCCCCACTGCATATGTATCTATTGAATACGCACTATTACTGATCGCTATGACGGTTATACTGTTCAGGCAAGGTGACCGGAAATTCCTGATTAACTGGATTGCATTGGTTGTGCTTTTTGTAATTGATATACTTACCTATTTCTTCATAGAACCTACCTTTATGGAAAGGTTGTTACTAATTACCGTTCACGCAGGTATTATCGTGTTCTCTTCCAGATGTACCAGATCATTGCGCAAAGGAAT
Organism: uncultured Bacteroidales bacterium; assembly: GCA_903927945.1. Taxonomy (GTDB): domain Bacteria; phylum Bacteroidota; class Bacteroidia; order Bacteroidales; family Paludibacteraceae; genus Paludibacter. The sequence goes on from CAIYOZ010000171.1 coordinate 6,399, forward strand.
GCCTTATTACCGTCTATTAAAAATAGCTTTCGTGGTTGGAATGCTTTTATCAGCTCTGGGTATTATCTTTAATTTGGTTGGAAGATTTTCCCTGGCAGGCATCATGGGAGTAGCTGCTATTTTTGCGGTTACTCAAGCCATCGTTTTAACGGTTTTCATTGAATCGATTATAGAGATCGTGTTGGTTCAATTACAAAACAGCCGCTTAAAAAAAGGAGTTGATAAACCTTTCGATGCCTCAATTGTGGTCGGTAAAATAAAGATGCCTCTGTTATTGGTTGCCTTAACCGTATGGCTCATCATGTTAACTTCCAACCTGAATATCTATCACAATATCAGTGAATACCTGGTGGATGCGTTAACTATCACACGAACCATAGGAAGTATCTCCTTTCAATTACTGAGCGTGATCCTGTTTTTTGTAATCATTTGGTTTGCTCATATCTTGCAACGATTATTGAGTTTCTTATTTGGTGAGACTGGTAGTGATGCAGAGGATCTGACCACTGCCTCCAAAGGGCAACATTCGAGATTATTGATCACCCGATTGCTTGTATTGATTGGCGGTTACTTGCTGGCGATTGCAGCATCAGGATTGCCGATTGACAAACTGACCTTTTTGTTAGGTGCCTTGGGTGTAGGTATCGGTATGGGTCTTCAAAACATTGTGAACAATTTTGTATCGGGAATTATACTGATTTTTGATGGTTCGTTGCAGATTGGAGACGAAATAGAAGTCAGTGGACAGGCCGGTAAGGTAAAAGAGCTGGGATTACGTGCCAGTACCCTGAGCACTGCTGATGGAGCCGATGTGATTATCCCGAATGGAAATATTCTTTCGCAAAATATCGTTAACTGGACCTTTAGCAACAATGAAAAAAGGAATATACTTACTTTTTCACTTACCGGTAAAGAATTGGATGCCAATATTATCAATGAAATAATCAATAACACAATCGCCGGAATCCCCAATGTAATAAACAAAAGAAAGCCAGTGATCCTGTATACAAAAGTAACGCCTGAGTCCTGTTCGATTACTGTTCGAATATGGAGTACAACCACATATGCCGATTTGGTGAAAAGCGAGGCTATGCAACTGCTTAGTGCAGCGTTTAATGCAAAGAATATTGGGTTTGAATAAACGTAACCTTTAGGTTTATACCAGAATGGTCCAATAATTTATTGAATCGTTGGAAAGAAACACCTGCATTATCATGGATTTGAATCAAGAATCCGGATAATATAGGTGTTTTTTAATTCAGCTGATTTCCAATTGATGATAAACTACACGATAGAATGTAAAGAATTTATGATTTAAGTGGTCACAGAAAAACATATGTTATATTATTAACACAAGAGGTTTCAATATTAGGGTATGTTACAGATACATTTCGGAATCAAGTTGTTATAGATAAGCAGATGATAATGTTTTATACATTCCGGAGTAATTAAAAATCTGACATAGAATAAACCTCATGAACAATCATAACTGGACCCTTGACGACATTCCTGATTTGATAGGTAAAACCATTGTTGTTACCGGTGCAAACACCGGGTTAGGGTTTGAAGCTGTGAAAGCGTTTGCCCAAAACGGAGCCAATGTGGTCATGGCCTGCCGCTCTGTAGAAAAGGGCGAGATAGCCCGCAAACAAATCATACGACTCTATCCTTCCTCATATATTAAGGTGATGGAACTTGATTTAGGCGACCTGAAATCAATTCGTAGATTTGCAGTCACCTTCCGGCAAAGTCATGCACATTTAGACGTATTGCTAAACAATGCAGCCCTGATGATGGCTCCTTACAGCCAGACAAAGGATGGATTTGAGAGTCAAATGGGAATCAATCATTTAGGTCATTTTGCGCTTACAGGTATTCTGTTGGATTTATTGAAAAAAACATCAGGGTCGAGGGTTGTAAATGTAAGCAGCCTTAGTCACAAACAAGGGGAGATAGATTTCGATAACCTGTTGTTTGAAAACGGCAAGGACTTTTCATCCATGAAAGCCTATGGACGGTCAAAACTATCAAATCTGCTCTTTACCTATGAATTGCAACGTTTCTTCGAATCGAAAGGCATAAACAGCATGGCAGTGGCTGCTCATCCGGGAATCGCCAACACGGGTAAACCAACAAAAGCGGATACCAAATTATGGTTGAAAATTTATAACAATTTATTTGCCAGCATTATTCAACCGGCTACCATGGGTGCTTTACCTGAAATTAGGGCTTCGGTAGACCCTGCTGTCAAACCCGGGGAGTATTATGGCCCGGGAGGTGTACTGGAACTTGCAGGTTATCCTGTGCTGGTCCGACCTAAATTTACAGCGTTGGATGTTGAAATGGCTCATAAACTATGGGAAGTTTCTGAAAAACTAACTTCTATAAAGTATCATTAAATCAATTGCACTTCCCGTTAAGTAATTAAATTGAAGTTAAGTTAGTTCTTTATCAACTAAAGTTAGCTAAAGATAAAACTATCGATTTGAAGAACAAAACATTTACAGAATCATAGATGTTTAATTGAATTGATTTTAAAAATGATTCATTATGAAAAGAGAGATGGAAACCCGTGACCATTTAAACTGCGGGGGAAGAATCGAAAATCCTCACGAGTAGAATATTTTAAATGAAACGATATGAAAGCAATAAAATTGATTTTTAAGTCTCTGTTATTTGGATTTATCGTTACACTATGTGGAAATGTATTTGCACAGGAATCAATGGACGCACCGTCAAAACCCATGATGAAAACTATTCTTGACAATGAGAAAGTCATGGTGATGCAAGTTGAATATGCACCTGGCCAGGTTGCTCCAATGAATTTTTATCCTGAACATGTGGCTTATGTCCTGGAGGGAGGCAAAATGGAAATGACTCAAAAAGGGAAAGAAACTAAAGTCATGGAGCTAAAGGAAGGCGATGCCATGTATATGCCTGCCAGTACCGACATGTTTAAGAATGTAGGAACAACGAATGTCAAGCTTGTGGTAACTGAAATGAAGTCCGGTCACAAAATGATGAAAGGAGAAACCAACATGGGAAAAGAGAAAGATTCAAAAAGTTGGTAACCATTCAACTTACACCAAATTTATTTATTTTATAATTGAGCAACCTGCTGTCAGGTTGCTCTTTTTAAACATACTCACCCGAAGTGGAGTATTAAGTACTTGGAACAATATAATGTTCTAATTCGAATCGCATAGAACCACATAGCAAGAACACATAGCAACACATAG
>CAIYOZ010000172.1 GCA_903927945.1 uncultured Bacteroidales bacterium
CGCCGCCTCTTTGCGTGACAACCAACAATTCATTGAAAACACCTCCTTTCTCATTTAATTGAAAACTTGTTTGGCCAAAATTTATGAAAAATTCCGAGGAAGCTGCTGATCAGATTGAAGATGAATTAGAACTGATGGCTCTGAAATGTGTAGAATTAAATGATAAAAACCTACGTTTGATGGCAGAGTTCGATAACTATCGAAAACGTACGCTTAAAGAACGGATGGATTTGTTGAAGACTGCCGGTGAGAAAGTGTTGGTTGAAATGCTGCCTTTGGTTGATGATTTTGAACGTGGATTAAAAGTTATGGAAACATCGGAAGATGTTCAGAGCGTAAAAGACGGAGTGGATTTAATCTATGCCAAGTTCACAGCTTTCCTTACACAAAACGGGGTAAAACCAATTGAAACAGAAAATCAGACTTTCGATACTCAATTCCATGAGGCAATCACTACTTTTCCTGCACCAAGCGAAGAGTTGAAAGGCAAGATTATTGATTGTGTATCTAAAGGTTACACACTAAATGATAAGGTAATCCGGTTTGCAAAAGTTGTCGTTGGAGAATAATCAGTTATTAGTTTATAGTTCATAGTTTATAGTTATAAGAATAAGAAGTTTTAAAAGTTGTGTAACATTAATGTAGTGAAATCAAATTTCAAATACATTTTCATGGAGTCACACTAGCACATTAAGTTTATGTCCAAAAGAGATTACTACGAAATACTGGAAGTTTCAAAATCAGCTTCAGCTGATGAAATAAAGAAGGCTTACCGCAAGAAAGCTATCAAATTCCATCCGGACAAGAATCCCGGGGATAAAAAATCAGAAGAGAACTTCAAAGAAGCTGCTGAAGCCTACGAGGTACTGAGTGATCCGGATAAACGCCAGCGTTACGATCAATTTGGGCATGCCGGAGTCGGGAGTGCAGCTGGTGGAGGTTTCAACGGCGGGAACATGAATATGGAAGATATCTTCTCTCATTTCGGGGATATTTTCGGTGGACATTTTGGTGGATTTGGAGGGTTTGGCGGAAGTCAACGAGGAGGAGGCCAGCGTGTTCGCCGAGGTTCTGATTTACGGGTGAAGGTAAAACTAACGCTTGCAGAAATAGCAGCAGGTGTTGAAAAAAAGATAAAAGTAAAGAAATACGTTTCCTGTTCACATTGTGATGGCTCTGGCGCTGCCCATGGTTCCTCATCTACTACTTGTCCTACTTGTAATGGACAAGGGCGTGTAACCCGGGTGCAACAAACGATATTGGGTCAAATGCAAACTGCTGCTGAATGCCCTACCTGCGGTGGAGACGGTAAAATCATCAAAGAAAAATGCACCCATTGTAGTGGTGAAGGCATTGTTCGGGAGGATGAAGTCATCACCATCAACATTCCGGCTGGAGTAATGGAAGGAATGCAGCTTTCAGTAAGTGGCAAAGGTAATGCAGCAAAAAGGGGAGGAGTAAACGGTGATTTATTGGTATTAGTAGAAGAAGAACCTCATCCTGAACTCATACGTGATGAAAACGATCTTATCTATAATCTATTATTGACAGTTCCAATGGCAACGCTGGGAGGGTCGGTAGAAGTACCTACAGTGGAAGGAAAAGTGAAAGTAACTATAGCTCCAGGAACTCAGCCTGGTAAAGTATTGCGTCTTCGTGGTAAAGGTTTACCAAGTGTGAATCGTTATGGGACAGGAGATTTATTAGTGAATATTGGCGTTTATATTCCTGAAAACCTGAGTAAGGATGAAAAAGCAATTATTGAAAAACTAAGCAAATCGGACAATGTAAAACCAAATGCTACAGCTTCTAAA